>JBQCDS010000377.1:0-3770 GCA_051961035.1 Trinickia sp.
AGAGTCAGTGTAGGGGAGTCGCCAAGTTGGTCAAGGCACCGGATTTTGATTCCGGCATGCGAGGGTTCGAGTCCTTCCTCCCCTGCCAAACATTCCCGCAGTTCCCGCCTCTCCAGCAGCAGGTGCATGATGAGCAGCCATGACGGCCTGATGGTTTTTACTGGCAACGCAAATCCGGCGCTTGCTCAGGAAGTCGTCAAAATTCTCGGTATTCCGCTCGGCAAAGCCATGGTCAGCCGTTTCTCCGACGGCGAGATCCAAGTCGAGATTCAGGAAAACGTGCGCGGTAAGGACGTCTTCGTCCTTCAATCCACGTGCGCGCCGACGAACGACAACCTGATGGAGTTGATGATCATGGTCGATGCGCTCAAGCGCGCGTCGGCTGGCCGGATCACCGCCGCCATCCCCTATTTCGGCTATGCCCGTCAAGATCGTCGCCCGCGTTCCGCGCGCGTCGCGATCTCCGCGAAGGTCATTGCCAATATGCTGGAAATCGCCGGCGTCGAGCGGATCATCACGATGGATCTGCACGCCGATCAGATTCAAGGCTTCTTCGATATCCCCGTCGACAACATCTACGCCACCCCGGTGCTGCTCGGCGATCTGCGCAAGCAGAACTACGAGAATCTGCTCGTGGTGTCGCCTGACGTCGGCGGCGTGGTGCGCGCTCGTGCGCTCGCGAAGCAACTGAACTGCGATCTGGCGATCATCGACAAGCGGCGTCCGAAGGCGAACGTCGCCGAAGTCATGAACATCATCGGTGAAGTCGAAGGCCGCACCTGCGTGATCGTGGACGACATGGTCGATACCGCGGGCACGCTGTGCAAGGCCGCGCAAGTGCTCAAAGCACGCGGCGCCAAGCAAGTCGTCGCTTATGCGACGCACCCGGTGCTGTCGGGCGGTGCTAGCGAGCGCATCACGAGTTCGTCTCTCGACGAACTCGTCGTCACCGATACGATCCCGCTGAGCGATGAAGCGCGCGCATGCGCGAAGATTCGCATGCTCACGTGTGCGGGCCTGCTCGCCGAGACCTTCTCGCGCATTCGCCGTGGCGACTCGGTGATGTCGCTGTTCGCGGAGAGCTGAGCCAGTATCACGCTTTACGCCGAGGGCGCGGCATGTTTGGGCGGCCTCGGCAATTGGGCGCGATTCGGTTATTCCGAAGCGCGCCGTTTTCGTCTGGAGCCCAGCTTCGCCAATGGCGTGATGCCGTGGCATGCGAATGGCTCCGTTTCACTGCCTGGTCGCGGGCGGTTATTGGAGATAGAAGATGAAAGTCGTCGCTTTCGAGCGCAACCTGCAAGGTACGGGTGCGAGCCGCCGCCTGCGTAACTCCGGCAAGACGCCGGGGATTATCTATGGCGCAACCGCAGAACCCCAACTGATCGAACTCGATCACAACGCGCTGTGGCACGCGCTGAAGAAGGAAGCCTTCCACTCGTCGATCCTCGACCTCGAAGTGGCTGGCCAGTCGCAACGCGTTTTGCTGCGTGACGTGCAATACCACCCGTTCCGTCAGCTCGTTCTACACGTCGATTTCCAACGCGTCGACCCGAACAAGAAGCTGCACACGAAGGTGCCCCTGCACTTCATGAATCAGGAAACGAACCCGGCCGTGAAGCTCGGCGGTGCGATCATCTCGCACGTCATCACGGAAGTGGAAATCGAGTGCCTGCCGGCCGACCTGCCTGAATTCGTCGAGCTCGACCTCGCGAAGATCGAAGCCGGCCAATCGCTGCACGCGAAGGACATCACGCTGCCGAAGGGCGTTTCGCTCGTGGCGCACGTCGAAAGCGAAAACCCGGTTGTCGCAGCGGCGGCAGTGCCGGCTGGTGCTGCGGCTGAAGCCGCCGCAGAAGGCGAAACGCCTGCCGCTTAAGGCGATTCTCGCGCCTATCCTCTCGATCCGTTTCTTTGGAACGGACGATGTGACCCGCCGCGGCTTGCCCGGCGGGTTTTTTTTCGCATCTTTCTCAAGTCTCTCGTTTTCGGGCCGGTTCGCCGGAACACAGCATGATCAAGCTCATCGTAGGGCTCGATAATCCGGGCGCGGAATACACGGCCACCCGGCACAACGCCGGTTTTTGGCTCGTCGATCAGCTCGCGCGCGAAGCAGGTGCCACGCTGCGCGACGAACGGCGCTTCCACGGCTTCTACGCGAAGGCGCGTCTACACGGCGAGGAAGTGCATCTGCTCGAACCGCAGACGTATATGAATCGCTCGGGGCAGGCCGTCGTTGCCGCTGCTCACTTCTTCAAGATCCTGCCCGACGAAATCCTCGTCGCGCACGACGAACTCGATCTATCGCCCGGCGCCGTCAAGCTCAAGCTTGGCGGCGGCAGCGGCGGCCATAATGGGCTCAAAGACATCTCGGCGCATCTATCCTCGCAGCAGTATTGGCGTCTGCGTATCGGCATCGGCCATCCGCGCGATTTGATTCCCGAGAGTGCGCGCGCGGGCGCGAAGCCCGACGTGGCGAATTTCGTGCTCAAGCCACCGCGCAAGGAAGAACAGAATGTGATCGATGCGGCGATCGAGCGTGCGCTCGCCGTGATGCCGCATGTTGTGAAAGGCGCGCCCGAGCGCGCAATGATGCAACTGCATAGCGGCGGTTGAGACCGCCGCAGGCGATAGAAAGGGGACTAGGCACCGAAGGCGGCGCCTCACTCTCGGCGCCTTGTGCTCCTTGCGCGTCTTAGCCTTTAGGCTCGGCGGCCTTCGCCGCTTGAAGGGCGTGATATTTCACGAGCAAGCCGTCGTGCGTCTCGACATGCTGCGGGTCGAGCGGAATGCATTCGACGGGGCACACTTGGCGGCACTGCGGTTCGTCGAAGTGGCCGACGCATTCCGTACACTTCGTGGCGTCGATCACGTAGATTTCGGGCCCCATCGAAATTGCGTCGTTCGGGCACTCCGGCTCGCATACGTCGCAATTGATGCACTCGTCGGTAATCATCAGGGCCATGCTGCCACCCGCTTTCCTATAAAAAACAATGCATTATACCGGCGGGCGGCGTTCCGTGCCCGGTGTTGCCCGAGGCTCGCTCCCCTCCTGTTCGTCTTCGGCGCCGAAGCTGGAACTTCGAACCATCGGTTCGCTGCATTCGGTCTTGCGTGACAAAGCGACGGGCCTGTAAAAACGCCGCGCGTGCTGTGACGCTCAGGGCTGCGGTTTCGAGCCTTGCGCCATTTCGGCGACCTTCTCCGTCAGCCACTTTTCCACCGACGGGAACACGAACTTGCTGACGTCGCCCCCGAGTTGAGCGATCTCGCGCACGATCGTGCCGGAGATGAACTGGTATTGATCGGACGGCGTCATGAACATCGTCTCGACATCGGGCAGCAAATAGCGATTCATGCCCGCCATCTGAAACTCGTACTCGAAATCGGACACGGCGCGTAGGCCGCGCACGATCACGCGTGCATTGTTCGCACGCACGAAATCCTTGAGCAAACCTTTGAAGCTCGCCACCTGCACATTCGAATAGTGGCCCAGCACTTCCTGCGCAATGTCGAGCCGCTCCTGCAACGAGAAAAACGGCTTCTTGCTGCGGCTGTCTGCCACACCGACGATCAGCGTATCGAAAATGCTCGCCGCGCGCCGAACAAGATCTTCATGACCGCGCGTAAGCGGATCGAACGTACCCGGGTACACGGCGACTACCATCGACCATCTCCTGTCATTCCTGTTGGGACGCGGGCATGCGTTCGCGAGAATCGCCGCCGGCCTTGACGCGGCTTACCAATCGGCCGGCGTCCATTGCTGTTCG
>JBQCDS010000378.1:0-4219 GCA_051961035.1 Trinickia sp.
CTCACCTGGCGCGACGTGCGCCTGATCCTCGCTCGAACGGCGCGCATCTTGCCCTCGATGGCGAACGATCCCACAGCCGGGTGGATTCAAACCGGTGGGTACAACCCCCACACCGGGCAGCCGTATCGCTACAGCACGCGATACGGCTTCGGCCTTGTCGACGCCGATGCCGCCGTCTCGTACGCGAAGCGTTTTCCGTCGGTGGGCGGTTCGTCGCAGGCGTTTTGGCGGCGAGCCTGCACGGGCGGCGTAAGCGACGCGGCGGACGACGGCAACGTCACGGCAGGGGTTGGCATCGTCGAGACGCAGCTCGGGATGCCGTGCGGCCCGAAAACCGTTGAATTCCTCGAGGCCGAGATCGCCGTCGAGCATCCGAATTTCCGCGCGCTGCGCATTACGCTCGAATCGCCGCTCGGCACGAAGATCGTCCTGAGCCACGAATACAGCCGCTGCGAGGCGTTCGTCGAACGCCTATTCGGGCCGAATACCGGTGCGTGCGGCACCGCGAACTTCAACCATCGCTACCGGACGCACGCCGTCACCGCGCTCGACGAGCCGGCGAGCGGCAACTGGACACTGCGCATCGAGGATGCGCTCGGTACGAGTCAACCTATTCGGCTGCGCGGCGCCGCCATCACGATCAGCTAACGCAAGGACACAGCATGTTCCGTCAAGCGCAGTTCGCCCTATTCGCCTCATGCGTCGCCGCCACGGTTGCCCAGGCCACGCATGCAGCGGCCGCCCCCGATGCGCCGGCACCCACACAAACCTACTGGTACAGCGGCGGGACAAAAGCGCCGCTCTACCGACAACCGCAACTCTACGTTCCGCGCGATGGGCATGGCGTGCCGCCTGGCGCGCCCCGCATTGCGACGCGGCAAAACGTGCCGCCCGTCTACGAACTGGCGAGCTCGAACGCAGGCCATGATCGAAGCGCATTGACGGTTTATTCGACGATGCCCGACTGGCGCGGCGCCAGGCTGTTGGTTCGGGCGCCCGGCGTGCTGTTTACGCTCGGAGAAGGCACGACCGCGAATGGTGTCCAGCAATGGCTGGCCGCGCGTGGGTTGCAGGCGCTCCCGATTGCCGATGGCGCCGCGTTCAAGATCGAAGGTATCGCGGGCGAAGCGGCGCTCGACCTGGCGAACGCGCTTTACGAGAGCGCGCTCGTGCGCAGCGCACAGCCCAACTGGGTAAGCGGCGGGGGTGAGCGGTAGGCGATTGCCCTCAGCCTTGCCTATGCCGGCGCGTAGGCGCTCAAGAAGCGTCGTAACACGCCCGACGAATACGCGCCCGCGATATCGGTCAAGAAGTTCGTGAACGAAGCGGTGGCATGATCGTCGGCGGTATCGGAGATGGTACGCACGATGGCGCACGGCACGCCGTGCTCGAAGCACACTTGCGCCATCGCCGCGCCTTCCATTTCGACCGCCATTGCGTCGGGCAGCGCCTCGGCCAACGCACGCACTTCGCTCGCACTCGACACAAAGCGATCGCCGCTGATGATCAATCCGCGATGCACGCGCGGTGCTTTGAACCCGAAACGCCGATCGATCGCGGCGCCTTCGTCGGCCACGAAGCGCTCGCACGCGGCCATCAGTGCATCGCCCAACGGCGCGTACGTGTGAAAGTGTGCGCGTTCGAGCAGCGGCACCTCATAACGCGGAAATAGCGGCGACGCATCCATGTCGTGCTGAAGCAATGAATCGGCAACGACGATATCGCCCACTCTCACGCCTCGGCCGACGCCGCCCGCCACGCCCGTGAACACCATCGAATGGACGCGAAAAACGTGAATCAGCGCGCTCGCCGTCGCGGCGGCCGCCACTTTGCCCACGCGCGCGAGCGTCACGACGCAAGGCACCCCATGCACCGTCCCCTCGTGATAGTCGCGTCGGCCGAGCGTGACCGTGCGCATTTCGCCTTCGGCGCGCATCGCCTCGATGACATCACCCAGTTCTTGCGGCAGCGCGGCCAACACGCCGAGCCGAGCGGTGCCGGTTCCAGTGCCGGCGGCGCCGGTAGCGTTGTATTCGTTATAGAGGTTCATCGAGTCGTTCTCATTCCACGATCTGCAGCTTGGCGACCGATAACGCCAGCCATTTTTCGCCGTGCCGCTTGAACCGAACTTGCGCGCGCGCATCGGCGCCGGTGCCTTCGAGCGCCGTGATCGCGCCCTCGCCGAACTTCGTATGAAACACTTGCTGGCCCACGCGGAAGCCCGTATCGGCCGCGCGCTGTTCGTTCGCGAAAGCGGGCAGCGGCGCCGCTTCGAAGCTCGCCTTTTGGCCGCTGCGATCGGGGCGCGCGAACCAATCGCGCCCCCAGCCCGCGTTGTCGGAGCGCCCGCCCCAGCGCGAGCCGGCTTCGACCTTCGGCGTCAGCCATTTGAGCGTCGTTTCGGGCAGCTCGTCGAAGAAGCGCGAACGCACGTTGTAGCGCGTTTGCCCGTGCAACATGCGGCTTTGCGCGAACGAGAGATAGAGCCGCTCCTTCGCCCGCGTGATCGCGACATACATGAGCCGGCGCTCTTCCTCGAGCCCATCGGCTTCCATCGCGCTGTTCTCGTGCGGAAAGAGACCCTCTTCGAGCCCAGTGATGAAGACAGCCGTAAACTCGAGCCCCTTCGCCGCATGCACCGTCATCAACTGCACGGCCTCCTGCCCCGCTTGTGCCTGATTTTCGCCGGCTTCGAGCGACGCGTGCGACAAGAAGCCCGCGAGCGGCGTCATCGTGTCGGGGTTTTGTGCCGGATCGGTGAGACTGGCGGCTTCGAGCACCACCGTATCGCCTTCGTCCAGCGAAGCGGCCAGCTCGGGCGCCGTCGTGGCACCGGGCGCGAGGCGGATCGAGCGAGCGGGCGTATCGAGCCCGTAGCCTTCTTCGCTGACGAACGCCGTGGCTGCGTTGACGAGTTCCTGCAAGTTCTCGAGACGATCTTGTCCTTCGCGCTCGTTCTGATAAAAATCGGCCAAGCCGCTGACACGCACCACGTACTCGACCGTCTCCGGCAAGCTCATGCGCTCGGTTTCCGCGCGCATCTTCGCAATGAGATTCGCAAACGAGCCGAGGCTCGTGCCGGCTTTGCCCGTGACGTACGGAATGGCGGCCGCCATCGAGCAGTTGTACAGACGTGCCGCGTCGGCCAGTTGTTCGATCGAGCGCGCGCCGATGCCGCGCGTCGGGAAGTTGACGACGCGCGCGAACGCGGTGTCGTCGTTCGGGTTGTCGATCAAGCGCAGATACGCAAGCGCGTGCTTCACTTCCTGCCGTTCGAAAAAGCGCAGGCCGCCATACACGCGATAGGCGATGCCGGCGTTCACGAGCGTGTGTTCGATCGTGCGCGATTGCGCATTGCTTCGATAGAGCACGGCGATTTCACTGCGCGCGAGCCCGCCGTTGTTGATCAACGCGCGGATTTCCTCGACGATCCAACCGGCTTCCTGCGAATCGGTGGCCGCTTCATAAACACGCACGGGCTCGCCGTGCCCGGCGTCCGTGCGCAAATTCTTGCCCAGGCGGTGCGCATTGTGCGAGATCAGCGCATTCGCCGTATCGAGGATGTACCCATGCGAGCGGTAATTCTGCTCGAGCTTGATGAGGTTGCGCACGTTGAATTCACGCTCGAAATCGAGCATGTTGCCGACGTTGGCGCCACGGAACGCGTAAATCGATTGATCGTCGTCGCCAACGGCGAAAATCGCATTGCTCTGCCCCGCCAGCAACTTGAGCCACGCGTATTGAAGCTTGTTCGTATCTTGGAACTCGTCGACGAGAATTTGCCGGAAACGCGCTTGATAGTGGGTGCGCAGCGGTGCGTTATGCGCCAGTAGTTCATAGCAACGCAGCAGCAACTCGGGGAAATCGACGACACCTTCGCGCTGACACTGCTGCTCGTAGGCGCGGTAAAGCTCGACGAATTTCAGATTGAACGCGTCGCTCGCATCGACCTGATCGGGGCGCAGCCCTTGCTCTTTCGCGTTGTTGATGAAGTACTGCAGGTTCTTCGGCGGATATTTTTCGTCGTCGACGTTCAGGCCCTTCATCAACCGCTTGACCGCTGAAAGTTGATCGGCGGTATCCAGGATCTGAAACGTGGCGGGCAGCCCCGCGTCGCGATGATGGGCGCGCAGCATGCGATTGCACAGGCCGTGGAACGTGCCGATCCACATGCCGCGCGTGTCGATCGGCAAGAGCGCCGAGAGCCGGCTCATCATTT
>JBQCDS010000379.1:0-8169 GCA_051961035.1 Trinickia sp.
CCTCGCCCGACTTCTCGACTTGCGAGATCGCGTCGTCGACGACCTTCTTGAACTCCGTATCGCCCTTGCGCATCATGCAGCCGTACGCTTCTTCCGACTGCGGCGTGCCGACGATCACCCACTCGCCCGGCTGCTTCGCCTTCGCGCGCTCGCCGGCGAGCAGCGCGTCGTCCATCATGAACGCGACCGCGCGGCCCGACTCGAGCGTATTGAACGAGTCGCCGTGATCCTTCGCGCTGATGATGTTCATGCCCATCTGCTTCTCGTTGTTCATCTTGCGCAGCAGGCGCTCGGACGTCGTGCCCGCGGTGGTCACGACCGTCTTGCCCTTCAGGTCGGCGAAGTCCTTCACGCCGGAATCCTTCTTCGTCATCAGGCGCGTGCCGATCACGAAGATCGTGTCGGAGAACGAGGCTTGTTGCTGACGCTCCGCGTTGTTGGTGGTCGAGCCGCACTCGATGTCGACCGTGCCGTTCTGCACGAGCGGGATGCGGTTCTGCGACGTCACCGGGATGTTCTTGACCTGCAGATTGGGCAGGTTCAGCTTTTTCTTCACCGCTTCCACGACCTTCATCTGGAATTCGCGCGAATAGCCGACCACCTGCTGGCTCTGGTCATAGTAGGAGAACGGGATCGACGATTCGCGGTGGCCTAGCGCGATCACGCCCGTGTCCTTGATCTTTTTCAGCGTGCCCGACTCCTGGGCCCATGATGGGTTGGCAAAAAGTATCGTTCCTGCCAGAGCAGCGGCCGCAGTCAATGTCAGCTTCTTCATATACCAGACCCTCTGTCGAAAATGAACAATAGGTCGCGAAATCAATTATTTTCGGACCGCTAAATTTCGTGCCAACCTCCCGTTGTCGACGGTCACAATGCGACCCTCGACGCACCGCTCCTTCTCGAGACACCCGCATCTCCACTGATCGAGGCACCAGGCTCGCGACTCGTCGCGATGATCAGGCGATCGCGGTGCTGTCGCGTCGTGCATCTTCTTCGCCCCTGAAAACTTTGTAAGCATAGGAACGATATGTCGATCGAACCACAACTGTCAATCGACGGCACGGCATTCTTGCCGCATTGGAGGGCTAGATTCATGAGCTTTGGCGCCGCGAGGCGAAAGGAAAGGGATTGGCCGTGCCGGGCGACGGGAAGACGCGACAACTACGTTGACAAACACCGATGGTGAATGGCGCCTGAACGCGAACCTACCGACGCTCGGTTTCACGCGTCGAGCGTCGCTTGCTGGCCGGCATTCTTTTTAATAATCAAGGCGCGATCCAATTGGATGTCCAATGGTCGCCCTCGCGAACATAGAGAGCCCGCTGGGGGCGATCCGCTACTGAAAGATCTAACCAATCCAGGCGCGCGGGGCGAACCTCAACGACGCAGAAATGCTTGAAACCTTCGGCGGGGTCGAGAAGATTGCGTGTCTCGTCGAGCGCATCGCCGCTGTGAGTGATAGGCGTGCCGGGCGGGAGGCGCGTCCGATAGACGATCAGATCATGGTCAGGACTGGACTCCCACGCATCACGTCGCGCTTGCCCGTCACGCACAATACGGGTTTCGCCGAATATACGGATTTGCAGGTTCTGAATGCGATCCACGCCAACGAGCGCGATGCGCGGATCATGGCTCAGCTCAGCAATCTTCGGCGAGCGCAAGTCGGTGTGGAAAGTGAGCAGGTTTTCCTGTTCACTCACGCCCCGAAGCAGCACGGTGCGCACATGCGGGAAACCGTCGAGGCTGACCGTCGCCGCCTGCATCACCTTGAACGGCACATCTTCTTCGCGTGCAGCCGCAGCGAGGCAGTCCCACATTTTGGACATACATCTGTTTGAGGCTCATGGGCTCTTTCCTCAAGCCAAACCTGGCTTACTGCAGGACCGGAAGTCAGAAAGGGAGAGCACGCTTGATGCGCGCGTCGTGTTGCTAACCCTTCGAACCCACTGTGCCGGCGCGGGGCCTGGCGACACGCCGCCCTATCCGGTTTCGGCAAGCAACGACGCGGCAGAGCCGCAGCCCGCTCCGTCAGCCAAGTCAACCGATACCGCGGACGCAACTGGGCCGACCACGGCGGACCTCATGCGGCCTTCTTCGACGATAACCCGACAGCGATGCAGCGCACCAACCTGCGCCACCATGGCGTTCTAAATAACCCTGGATGAGGGAACAGATGTACGGACAGCGCCGTTGATCCCATAGGAAAGCAAATGGCCCACGAGGGCCCATTTCGGCAAACACAGCTTGCTCATTCCGTCTCGCGAGCTCCAGTCATTTCCTCGAAACATGGCGCGCAGCAGACGGCCGTAATATGCGGCCAATAGTTCACGCGCTTTGCGACGTCATCCTTCAACTCGCCGCATTCATCGCAACGATCCAGAACACGGACCTGCAACGGCCGTGAGCGCCACTGTTCGAGCTTGTTCATATCAGCAATCTTTGGGTTGAGTTCCACAGTTCAAGCAATCAAGATACCCGCTCCCCCGACGAAAACCATTCTATGAACGGTCATCACGTTTCATCCATTGATGTGATGCGTTCATACCTTCGGATAGCCCGCGCCTCGGGCGTTTCATCCGCAGTTCGTGGCGCGCCCCCTCCGGGACTGCTTAGGCGAGTCGCAGAGTGTCGGTCGACAAGACGCAATTAAGCTTTAAACATCGCTTAAAAAAAAGTAGCACCCGTCATTGAGGGTGCGGGCTGCGTTATCACAACGTGGTCGGACACCCCCGCTCGGGGCCGACTTCGATGAACGGTTGTCGCGGCATCAACACCCGAGGGGCACGCTGCTCTGCAGCATCTCGGCGGCACCTAGTCCGGAGCGCATGCGAGGAATTCTATTTCGCGCACTGTGTCGCCGATTGACGACGGCCCAGATAACGCGCACACGATCTTGTCGACGTGGATCATTGTTTGCGCTGGCGATCTGCCATTTCGTCCCTGTCGATGCCCTCATGAAACTTTCACGACGTCAAATTTCTTCCCTCTTTATGACAGCTTGGGGATCACTTCGTAGCGCCGAACGGACTGGTGATCGTGCCAGCAGACGGTGGCTCACAGAAGCCAGCGTCGGGGGGCACCACTGCGATTTCGCCAACACCGATGAGTGGGCCCTGTGTCGGATTAGAGGCGTCGCTAAATAAGACTCTTGTACCTGTCTGGCGGTCGACACGATACAGATTTCCATTGACCGCGAGGATTACCCGCCCGGAGTTCTGCACGGCGATGGCGGCACCAACGAAGCTTGGTCCCCCAGGTCCTTGGGCTGGGTTATTAAAATCGCTGACAACGGTGTGGTATCCGGTTTTCGGATCGACGCTCAACAGCACATTCACTGAGTAATCGCACACCGCTGCAGCAGTTACCACTGTCCCCGAGTGGTCTACAGCCAGTCCGCCTGGGCAAACGAAATCGCCAAGAATGATACCTAGTGCCGGGTCGGCAAAATCGGCCACAAGCGACCAATTACCTGTGACCGCGTCGATGCCATAGATGTCATAAAAGCCGGGATGGTCGAGCGTGCCGATGAGGATTGTCCCCAAAGGGTGCGCCGGGTTCCCCCTGGAAGAGGCCGAGGTGAGATCGGTGAAGTATACGCCGCGGGACTCGGAGATAATGGTCCGTCTATCGATCCGAGGGACGACGCGAACCACAAACGATTGGTATTCAGGAAACCCTTGAGTCTGAAACGATCCGATAACCCGGCCGAGGCCGTCCACTCCCACGCCTGGGTAGACGGTGCCCTGAATAGCACCGCGGTTATAGTTACCCACGAGGCTGCGCTGGCCGGTGCGAGGATCAATGAAGAAAATGCAGCCATTTTGATCCGTGACGATGATATGCCCTCCGCCGATCGCTAGACTGGCAGGGGACGAAATCGCAGGACCCTGTGCCGGATTGGAAAAATCGCTGATGACCGATCGCACACCGGTCTTCCCGTCTATCCGGATTAGCGCGCCGGAGAGGCCTACGATGTCGTCCTCCTTGAGGGTGACGGCCCGAGCCCCGCTGCCTGCCAACAGCAATCCGCCGAGCAGTGCGACGCTAGCTCCAATGAGGCGCAGCTTTGAAAGCCGGATCCTTGCGCTGCATACGCAAGCGCTCACGAGCATCGCCCACTTCGCCGCCATGTTCATTGCTTCACTCCTTGTGGCGTTTTTGTGCGCAGTGCCGAGATGGCTGCGCACACCGGAAGGCATGGCTCCATCGCATACGCCCCCTGGACAAGGATGTAGACGCTTCACATGAATTTAGTCGATGTCGTCCGATCTTTTCCGCCATTGTGATGTGGCACGAAAACGCCACCTCCATCGCGGTCCGCGAGTGGACGCACGGCCAAACCGCTGCGCTGGTTATTCCAAATGCATTCCGGATAGAGGCTCATGCCGGTATCGCCGCGACCAATCCGATGATTGGCCATAGCGCGGCCCTGCTGCAACCGCTGAGCGAAGCGATTCGACGCCATGTGATGGCGGCATCGAAGTTGCACGCAGGTGACACACTCCGCGCTTCTCGTCGTGCGCGAGCATGGCTCGGTTCACCGGTTGCCACCACACGCTTTTCTTCCGAATTCGTGACAACACCTTCGTCGAATCGGACAAGGCAACTTTATCTACTGCCCGGCCCCGGTTCATCCACTTGTGAGCGAGCTTCAGCTCGTGCGGGTTATTGATGGCGATGACACCTGTCACGTGCCCGTTGCCAGGGAAAAGCAGCGGCGAGATCGCCGCGCACGAGAAGCTGCCCATCGGCCGGCAGGTCGCCGAGGAGGACGAATGAGGCGATTAGTCGCCCGACCGCTCGATTCTTAGCATGTCTGCCCAGTGAACGGCGATCGTTCGCATATCATGCACATCGAGCGCGAAATTGAATACATCGATTTCTCGCCAATGCGCCGCGGGTTGTTGGACTTCGGCAAGGCGGCCACGCCGCGTACTGCACACGTACAGGCGCCGTGTTGCGATTGCCAGGTGCCAAGCCCAATTGATGGCACATGCAATGTCTGTGTGTTCGCCTTCATGGTCGCGCCACCATGTTATTCACGTGCGTGCGGCACATCACGATGTCATGCAGGCGCATGCAGACGCAGCGCGGCACGTACGTCGGCAGCGTCTAGCACATCATCGAGTGTTTGCCTTACGCGGCGGAACATCTCTTCGCATTCATCTCCGCTCAAGCAAAGCGCCGGTGCGAACCCGAGTGTATTGTCGCCGAATGCGCGGAACACAACGCCGTTGCGATAGGCCGCGCGTGCAATACGTGCGGACAGCTGCAGCGATACATCGAACGGTTGGCGAGTCGCCTTGTCGCTTACGAGTTCGAGCGCGCCAAGCAGCCCGCGATGGCGCGAATCACCAACAAGCGGATGCGAAAGCAGTGCGTCTAGCCCCGCCGCAAACTGAGGCGCGCGCGCAGCGGCATTCGCGAGGAGACCGCCTTCGTGGTAAAGACGCAGCACTTCCAGTCCGACCGCCGCACTGACCGGATGCGCTGAATACGTTTGCCCATGGCCGATTGCGGCGCCTGCCGGCGCCGCGTCGGCAATTGCGCTATAGATGCTTTCGCTCATCAGCACTGCGCCCATCGGCGCATAGCCGGCAGTCAATCCTTTAGCGACCGTCATGAGGTCGGGTTCGACGCCTTCGTCTTCGCACGCGAAAAGTGGTCCCGTGCGACCGAAGCCGGTGATGACCTCGTCGGCAATGAACAGAATATCCAGGCGAGAACATGCATCACGCATCGCCCTGAGCCAGCCGCGCGGTGGCACGATAACGCCGCCGGACCCCTGTATAGGCTCGCAGAAAAACGCCGCGACGTTCTGCGCGCCGCCGAGCGCTTCCACCTTCGCTTCGAGCGCTTTCACGGACGCCGCAATGATCGCTCGAGGATCGTCGGGCGTGGCGCTGCGGTAGGGATACGGCGACGGAATGTGATGCTGGTTACTGAGCGGTAGATCAAAGTTCCAATGGAAGACCGGCAGTGCGGTTAAGCCAGACCCAAACGACGACGAGCCGTGATAGCCGCGCTCAAGCGCAATAAACTGCTTCTTGTTCGGCTTGCCCAACGCGTTGTAGTAGTGCGTGATGAAACGCGCGGCCGAGTCCACTGCATCCGATCCGCCCAGCGAAAAATACACGCGCGTCAGCGACGCTGGCGCGAGCGACACCAGATGTTCGGCAAGCTCGATCGCCGGTTCAGAGCCGAAATGGAAGTAGCCTGTCGCGTATGGCAGCTTCGTCATCTGCCGCATTGCCGCCTCGACAATGCTCTGCTGGCCGTATCCGGTGTTCACGCACCAGAGTCCGGCAAAGGCGTCGAGCAGTTGGTGACCATCGGCGTCGCGAAGCCAAACGCCTTTTCCCGATTCCAGGATCGTTACGCCGCGTGCTTCGTGCGCACGATAGTCAACGACTGGATGGATCAAATGATGACGGTCGGCTTCAACGAGGTCGAGCTTATTCATGCGTGCTCCCGAAGTAAATTCAATCAATAGATGATGTTGGGGGCGAGCGTCTCGCCCGTCATAAAGCGCTGATGCGACAGGTAGTTCAGGTCGTCGGGCATTCGGCCGGTCGCAATCGCTTCGGCCAGCATGCGACCAGCGCCGAGCGAACTGCTGAAGCCGTGGCCGCTGAAGCCGGTGCACAGATAGACGCCCGGATGTTCACTGCATTCCGATACCACGGGGATGCCGTCTGGCGTGTTATCGATCGCGCCGCCCCACGCAATGTCGACCTTCGACGGATCGAACTGCGGGAATACTTTGCGAGCATCGTTGTAGGCTGAACGAACCAGGGACAAGTCCGGCGCGGGATCGAGCACACGATTCCGTACGAACGGTGAACGCCCGAAATGCAAGTAGCTGAATTCATTCCATAGCTGCCGGAAAAACTCGCTTCCAAACTTCACCTTGATGCTAGCGCGACGGCTTGCATAGAGCCCTTTGAAGCGCATACCGTAACGCAGGCTGTTGGGCACCACATGTACGGTGCCACGCCCGCTTTTCGCGAGCGTGTACCCTCCATCGTCTCGTTCCCGCAGCGCAAATTCGGGCGTCTTCAACGGCCCTGAGAACGGTAGGAGAATATCGTCGTGCGATTTCGACGCCGACGAGTAGACGTTGAGCGTCGGCAGCACAATCTTCTGCTTCAAGCAGAACAGAGATGACCACGCGCCCGCGGCAATCACAACCGCGTCCGCACGCACCCGCCCCTTCTCCGTCTCTATTCCAGCAATGCGTCCTGCTTCGAAAACCAGATCGTTGACCGCACAGTTCTGCAGGATCCCCACGCCTTGCGAGGCGGCTCGTTGCGCGAGCAATGGGATGGCGCACGATGGATCGGCGTATCCGTCGTTGAACGTGCGCACGCCGCCGATCCACGGGGAGCCGCCCTCAGCATAGACTTTGTTCGCCTGATCTTTTGTGAGCATTTCGGCCGCGACACCACTCTTGCGTGCAAAATCAAACCATGTTTGCCATCCCGCAAGCTCCTCTTCGCTGCGCGTGACGAATGTGATTCCCGTCTTCCGGAAACCGACGTCGGCGCCGATCTCTTCTCCCAGATCCGTCCACCGTTGCACGCTAAGCTTTGCGATACCGAGCTCGCGAAGATCACGCCCGAGCGTTCGGCACCATCCCCAGTTCCGGCTGCTCTGCTCGGCGGCAACGCGGCCCTTCTCGAAGACCGCCACGCGTTTGCCAAGCCGGTTCAGTTCATAGGCTGTCGCAACGCCCGCCGCACCGCCGCCAATGATCGCAACGTCTACGTGCGTTGGCAGCGTTACGTCGGTGTGGATTTTTAGTAACGGTTGTCTCACTTTTCAGCCGGATGTCATTGAAGAATTCGTGCAGAAGGAAGGTTGCCGACGACGCCGTCTTGATCGACGACGCTCAAGCGGTAGCGATGCACTGTCGCTCTCGATATGCAATCAAGCATGTCGGCATGCAAGTGAGCCTGGAGTTTATGAAGCAATGTTCACCCTGACAAATTCGCAAGTATCGGGAGGACATGCTTTTTTGATATGGTCAGCGGCGGGCCGAAGGACGGACCGCTAAGCCCCCTTGCAGATGTCGCGCGTCATGAACGGATCTGCAGCCCGCCCATATCAAAAAGCGATGAGGGGTCAAAAATGGCGTATTTGGGTATGCCGCAGATCCACGAATAGAAT
>JBQCDS010000380.1:0-4818 GCA_051961035.1 Trinickia sp.
AAACGCCGTAATCGAAGCGCAACGTGAGCGACATGCGCATCCGCACTTTGCCGCGCTTGCCCACCACCATGCGCACGAGTTCCGAGCGCCCGTTGCCGGGCGGCATGAAGTCGATCACGGTGACGGCCCCCCCGGGCGTTTCGTGATCCTTTTCAAGGATCAGCGTTTCGCCGCGATAGCGTCGCGTGCTCGTCACCGGGTCAGCGCAAGCGGGAGCGAGCCGCCAGCAGCCGTGCTCGTCGCCGCCGAGCAGAGCGGCAAAGCACGCCGACGAATCGAAGCGGGGCCAGCAGAGCCAATCGACGGAACCTTGGCGCGAGATAAGCGCGGCCGTGTGGCCGTCGCCAACGAGAGCGTAGTCTTCAATATGTGCAGGCATGGTGTCAGGTTTTCTCCTGCTATCCGTGCGAATCTCGGCAAACATGCGGCAGTAAATGCGCCCCCACGTAGGGGCCGCTGCGCGATACCCAGCAAAGGTTACGCCTTGCTGCGCAGCGAGCCTGGCGGACACGATTTCGCGTTGCCACGGCATGACATCGCTGGCTACAATCGGGCTTCGGGGATTCGAGCCGTGCGCGTGCGACACAACAACCCACGCACAACGCGTCGCGCGATCGGCCATCAATGCGCCAGTCATCAACACTCATAGAGAGAATTGACGCCATGCAGAATCCGACGAAGGTCGATTGCATCACGATCCTTTCCGCAGCAAGCGAGCTTGGCGATGACGCCTTGCTTCCTCTCGATCCGCGTACCCTCGGTCTGACACGCAACGCGATGGATACGGCCGCCGCCTTTTTGATCGAGCGCGGTTGTTTCAAGCGTCACCGCGACGGTGACGGTCATTATGCGGTCGGCGGCTTGTCGCTGCAGGGCAAGCTGCGGCTCGATCAGTTCGTCAACGGTTGAGCGCTGTCCGCGCCAGGCGCGAGCACTCAAAGATGCAGCGAGTGCGCGCCCGGGCCGAGCAGCCCCAGTAATCCGATAACGATGAGATACAGCGCGACGATGTAGTTGAGCAGTCGCGGCACGATCAGGATCAGCACGCCCGCGATCAGCGCGGCAATCGGTCCCAAACTGACGTAGATATTCATAGCGGCTCCTTAGCTCCTTGGCTCCCTGATTGGAACGGTAGGTCGACGCATGGCCGTCCGATCAGGTTCGTTCTTGCAGCGCGCCTGAATGGGCGGGAGAGTCGTCCATTCAGACCCCATGCAAGGTGCTGGCCCGGTGCAGTCGAAATTGCGGGCAAAGCCGCCACGGCGTCGGGGGCCGATACTTACCGGAGGTTCGATGTCCCGCATCGTTCGTGTAGTGGCGCGGCTCGCCCTTTCGCGCGGCGCGCGAGCATGGATCGGAGGATTAGCGCTCGCTTGCGCGATGGGCGCGGCACCGGCTTGGGCGCAAGACGCGCCCGCTCCCTCACCCGGGAGCGGGCCTGTTTACGACTTGCTTGTGGGCACCTATACAAGCGGCAAGAGCCACGGTATTTACGTCTATCGCTTCGACTCGTCCACCGGGCAAATCACGCCCGTTTCGTCGGTCGACACCGTCAATCCTTCTTATCTCGTCGTCACGCCCGACCATCGTTATGTCTACGCGGTCAACGAATTGCCCGGCGACAACGGTCCGGCAACGGAGCGGGGCGGCATCAGCGCGTTCGCCTTCGATGCTCGCTCGGGGCAGCTCACGTTCATCAATCGCGTTTCGTCGGAAGGCAACGACCCCTGCTATTTGGCGTTCTCGCCGGACGGACGCTATTTACTGACGGCGAACTATTCGGTCGCGGCCGATCCGGGCGGCAGCTTCGCCGTATTCCCATTGGAAGACGGGGGCCGTATCGGCGCGGCCGTCCTCGTCGTGCACCACGAAGGCGGGGGGCCGGTGAAGGGAAGACAGGACAACGCGCATGTGCATTCGACCGTGTTTTCTCCTGACGGGCATTACCTTTTTACACAGGATCTCGGCAACGACAAGCTCTACGAATATCGCTACACGAACGACGGGAGCCGGGGGCTCATCAGCCCGGTACCCGAAACGTACGTGCAGATGCCGAGCGGCTCGGGGCCGCGACACCTCGTGTTCGGGGAAAACGGGCATTACGCCTATCTCACGAGCGAACTGGGCGGCACCGTCACAACGCTGCAGTACGCGGACGGCAAGCTGAAACCGCTGCAAACCTTACGGCTTGCCGCACCGGGGTTCAAGGGCAAGATCGGCGCGGGGGCGATCCACTTATCGCCGGACGGGAAATTCCTCTACGCCACGAACCGCGGCGACGCCAACGAAATCGTCATCTTTTCCGTCGATCCGCACGATGGCCTGCTCAAGCTGGTTGGGCGCCAATCGACGCTCGGGCGCACGCCGCGGGAATTCGCGATCGATCCGACCGGCCGTTGGCTCATCGTTGGGAATCAAGACAGCGATAGCGCCTATGTGTTCAAGCGCGACGCAGCCACGGGCCTGCTCGCGGAACCGGCGCTCCTTTCCATCGGCTCGCCGGTCGATTTTCAGTTCACGCCCGCGCTTTAAGGCTTTACGATACGAGACGCCTACACAAATAAAGAGAGCCTACGCGTCAGAGCAAGCGCGTAGGCTCAAAGCTACCGCCTCACGGGGGGCGGGGCGGCAGGGGATGAACGTAGGCAATGCATAAAGAGGCAATGCCGTCGAAGTCCGTGGCGAGCTTGTCCGTTTTATGAGGGCGCACCACAGACGTTTCAGCCTTTACACGCAACTCCCGTGCCGGCCGGCCCTTCGATACGCAGGGGTCGGCCGGCGCCATCCGCGCGTCTTTCCCGCGATCTGCGCAGCGGTGCAGTGGGAATTCAGCGTCGACCGGTTATTTCTTGCAACGCCCGAGCACGTTTTACGCGGGCGCATGCAAATGGGCGCGCAAATGAAAAGGCAGCGGCGATCGGCCGCCGCCGAGGTTGCGTTGCGCGCGATCGTCCGGCGGCACGTTCCGGACGGCTTCAGGGCGCTCAGGGCTCCGAACTCGGGGGCGCGATCACCTCGCGGCTCCCGTTGATTCCCATCGACGAGACGAGCCCCGCCGCTTCCATCTGCTCGACGAGACGCGCCGCCCGGTTATAGCCGATCCGAAGTTGCCGCTGCACGGCCGAAATCGATGCGCGGCGCGTACGGATGACGAAAGCCACCGCTTCGTCGTAGAGCGGATCGGCTTCCGCATCGGGTGCGTCGCCGAATAGGTCTTGCGCCGCGCCCTCGGCGGCGGGGCCGTCGAGAATGCCTTCTTCGTATTCCGGCTCGCCGAACTGCTTCAGGTGCTCGACGACGCGATGCACTTCCTCGTCGGCCACGAACGCACCATGCACGCGTTGCGGATAACCGGTGCCGGGAGGCAGGAACAACATGTCGCCTTGGCCCAGCAGCGATTCGGCGCCCATTTGATCGAGGATCGTGCGCGAATCGATCTTCGAGGACACTTGAAAGGCGACGCGCGTCGGGATATTCGCTTTGATGAGCCCGGTGATGACGTCGACGGACGGTCGCTGCGTGGCCAAAATCAGGTGGATACCCGCCGCGCGCGCCTTCTGCGCGAGCCGCGCGATCAGATCCTCGATCTTCTTGCCGGCGACCATCATCAAATCGGCGAGCTCGTCGATGACGACGACAATCAGCGGCAACGGCGACAGCGGCTCCGGTGCTTCGGGCGTCAGCGAGAACGGATTGCCGATCTTCTTGCCCGCTGCCTGGGCGTCGCGCAGCTTTTGATTGAAGCCCGCGAGGTTGCGTACGCCGACAGCCGACATGAGCCGGTAGCGCTTTTCCATCTCTCCCACGCACCAGTTGAGCGCGTTGGCGGCGAGCTTCATGTCCGTGACGACGGGCGCGAGCAGGTGCGGAATCCCCTCATAGACGGAAAGTTCCAGCATCTTCGGATCAATCATGATCAGCCGCACTTCCTCGGGCGTCGCCTTGAACAGCAACGAGACGATCATGGCGTTGATCGCGACCGATTTTCCCGAGCCCGTCGTGCCCGCGACGAGCATGTGCGGCGCTTTGGCCAGATCGGTGACGATCGGATGGCCCGTGATGTCCTTGCCCATCGCGAGCGTCAACTTCGACGCCGAATTCTGATAGGGCGCGGCAGCCAGAATTTCGGAGAGCCGGATCGTTTGTCGCTTCGCGTTCGGCAGTTCGAGCCCCATGCACGTCCTGCCGGGAATCGTTTCGACGACGCGGATCGACGTGAGTCCGAGCCCGCGCGACAGATCCTTCATCAAGCCGACGATCTGGCTGCCGCGTACGCCAAGCGCCGGCTCGATTTCGAAGCGGGTGATGACGGGGCCGGCGGACGCGCCCACGACCGCCACCGGCACCTTGAATTCCTGGAGGCGTTGCTCGATCAGCTGTCCCGTTTGAGCTAGGCGCTCGGCCGGAATGTCTTCCGTTTCGGTCGATGCGGGCTCGAGCAACGCAAGCGACGGTAGCTCCACGCGGGAGGCGGCCGGAGCATGGAACGTGAATTCGGTCGGCGCGTGGCCGCGCAGGGCAGGACGTGCGCTCGCGTCGGCGGCGGGCGTCGACGGCGCGGCCTGGGGCTGCGCGGCCGGCGGTGCTGCCGGAGGGAGAGAAAGCGGCGTGGCGGCCGGTGCTGCCGTCGCTGGCTCGGGCGTCGAATCGGTGCACTCCGTTGCCGGGGACGGGCTTTGTGCTGTGTTTATCGTTTGTACCGTTCGTGCGGTTTCTACCGTTGCCCCCGTTGCTCCCGTTGCTCCCGTTTCTGCCGTTGCTCCCGGTTCTGCCGGCGCGGACCCGAACGGCCACGGCGGGGCGCTTGCCTGGGTTCCG
>JBQCDS010000381.1:0-6203 GCA_051961035.1 Trinickia sp.
TGCTATGGGGCCAGGAGGGCGTCGTCGCCCGCTGTTTCGATCCGCTGCGCGAGTGGCAGAAAGTGGCGCGCGACGTCAGTGGCCGCGCGCTGCCCTGCGGTCATTACATCCCAGAGGAAGCGCCCGACGCGCTGATCGCCGAGATTCACGATTTCTTCGAGGCCGACGAAACGGGCGAGCGCGGCGTGAGCGCCGAGGGGCATCTCAACGGGCGGCGCGCCTGAGCGTGCGTGGTTGCCGTGCGGGTTCGGTCTCATTGTCAGACACAGCGGCGCCGCGCCTTCCCCGCTCACCGATCCGCAGGGAAATCACCGATGCGACGCAACGAGCCGCGCCGGTATGATGACAACTGACGCTGATCACGTCGGAAATTGCGCCGTTCGTCTTCGATGATGAACGGCTTTCTTTTTTTATGATGCGATTCGGCCGTTCCGCGCGCCGTTGCAGCGCGCGTCGCCTCTCGCTACGCCCGCAATGCGACGTCGACCACAGGCGCGCCCGTCAGCGCGATCAACTCCTGCGGCGACAAGTTGAACACGGCATGCGGATGGCCGGCTGCGGCCCAGAGGCTGTCCAACTGCAGCAGATCCGAATCGATGAGGGTGACGGGCGGGGTCAGATGTCCGATCGGACAGACGCCGCCGATCGCATAGCCCGTTTTTTCTCGTACGAACTTCGCATCGGCCCGCGCGATATCACCCACGTGGCGAGCGACCTTTTCTTCATCCACCCGGTTGACCCCGCTTGTGACGACGAGCACGGGCGTGTCGTCGTCACGCCGGCGGAACAGGATCGATTTCGCGATCTGCGCGACGGAGCAGCCGAGCCCCGCGGCAGCCTCGGCGGACGTCTTGCCCGTTTGCTGCAGCATGACCACCGGTTTGTCGTGCCCGCATTCGCGCAGCAGCAATGCCACGCGCTGCGCCGAATCGGGCAGTGCGACGAGCGGCTCCGATGCGTCCGATACGTCCGGCAGATTCGTTGGCGTGAGGTGCGAACCGCTCATATCGCTTTGGCTCTCCGTTGCCGAATTCACGACGCGCATGCGGCATTCGCCGCTTTCGCGAGTAGTGCGCGCCCCACGCGCGAGGCGTTCGTGCGGCCGATCGCCGTCGAGATGAAATCGCCGATCGCGACGACGGCATCGAGATCGATGCCCGTCTCGATGCCGAGGCCGTTCATCAAATAGAGGACGTCCTCGGTCGCCACGTTGCCTGTCGCCCCCTTTGCGTAGGGACAGCCGCCGAGTCCGGCCACCGAGGCATGGAAGATTTCGATGCCCTCGAGTAGCGCGGCGTAGATGTTCGCCAGCGCTTGCCCGTAGGTGTCATGGAAATGCCCCGACAATTGCTCGCGCGGGAACACCTTCGTCACGGCCGCGAAGATTTCGCGCGTACGTCCCGGCGTGCCGACGCCGATCGTATCGGCAATGTCGATCTCGTCGCAGCCGAGTGCCGCCATGCGTTGCACGACGTCGACGACGGCCGGCACCGGGACGTCGCCTTGATACGGGCAGCCGAGCGCGCACGAGATGCTGCCGCGCACGCGCAGGCCGCTTTCCTTCGCGGCGCGCGCGACGGGCTCGAAGCGCGCGATGCTTTCGGCGATGCCGCAGTTGATGTTCTTCTGCGAGAACGCTTCGCTGGCCGCGCCGAAGATGACGATCTCGTCCGCATGGGCCGCGAGCGCGCCGTCGAAGCCCTTCATGTTCGGCGTGAGCACGGAGTAGACGGTGCCTGCGCGGCGCTCGATGCCGGCCATCACTTGTGCGCCGTCTGCCATTTGCGGCACCCACTTCGGCGAGACGAACGATGCGGCTTCGACGTTGCGGAAACTGGCTGCGGAGAGTCGATTCACGAGGTCGATCTTGACGTCGGTAGGGACGAACGCCTTCTCGTTTTGCAGCCCGTCGCGCGGGCCGACTTCGACGATCTTCACGGTGCTGGGCAAAGACATGAAATGTCTCCTCGATAATATTCGTATGGAATGCTAAGCAAATCGGCGCGGCATGCGGGGCGAGCGAGTGCGGACGCGTTCGACGGCACGGGCCACGATTTGCGGATTCAGTAGCCGCGGAGCATATCGACGATGCCGCCGATTTTTTCTCCGCGTGCGAGCGCTTCAATCTTACGCGCAATTTGCTCGATCGCAGGTTCTCTCAGGGTGAGCGCGGAGATGTGCGGCGTGACCGTCACGCGCGGGATGCGCCAGAATGGATGCTCGGCCGGAAGCGGTTCGTGCGCGAAGACGTCGAGCGTGGCGGCGGCGAGCTGGCCATCGGCGAGTGCGTCGATGAAATCGCGCTCGACGAGGTGCGCTCCGCGCGCGAGATTGACGAGGTAGGCACCTCGAGCGAGGTGGGCAAATGTATCGCGGTTCAGTATGCCGTCGGTTTCTGGGGTGCTCGGCAGTAAGTTGACGAGCATTTTCAAGCCGTCAAGGAAGACAGGCAGTTCGCCCTGGCCCGCGAACGTGGTCACGCCGTCGATCGTTTTGGCGCTGCGGCTGTAGCCGCGCACCGGAAAGCCCAACGACGCGAGTGTCTTTGCCACGTGAGCGCCGAGCGCACCGAGCCCGAGTACGCCGATCGGAAACGATTCCCGGCGATGCGGTTCGAGCGGCCGCCACGGCGCAGCGCTGGTGTTGCCGCTCGCCCGCTGCGCGAGTTCGTATTCGTCGAAGCGGCGCAGGTAGCGCAGTGCGGCGTGCATCGCATATTCGGCCATTTGCTCGGCCATGCCGGTGTCTTCGAGCCGTATGAGCGGTACGCCGGCCGGTAGCGTCCCGGGTACGCGCCGCTCGAGCGCGAGCAGTGCGTCGACACCGGCCCCGAGCACGAAGATGGCGCGCAAGCCGTCACGGCGGGCAAATAGTTCGGGCGGCGGGCGCCAGAGCACGGCATAGTCGGCGGCGGCCGCATCGCCGGGCGACCAGACGCGTACGTTGGCGGCCGGCAACTCGCGCGCGAGCGACGCGATCCATGCAGGCGCGTCATCGGCTTGCGGCGTGTAGAACAAGATCTTCATGCGATGGCTCGGGCGCGATCGTGTCGCGGCCCATGTCGGCTGACGATGGGCGTTATTGTAAGGCCCGTGGAGACGGTGGCTATCGTGCCGAGCGGCAGTCGCATCCTAGGGCTGCCACCGACGAGTTCGATCTTAATTTCGTGAAGGCCGTATCGACGCGCCCCTTTACGGCGCGCATCGATACGGCGACTGACGTCGCAAACGAATGGCTGCGCTCAGTTCCGAGGCCACAGCGGTTGGAAATGATCCACCGTGTGCAGGATATGCACGAGGCGATGGGTTCGATCGCCATAGATGGGATGAAAGATCAATCTGTCATCCTCGGTTGACTCGATGAATTGGATGCGCACCTCGAAGTTCCGGGCAAGCGTGACGCCGAGGCCTCTAGAACCCTCTGCGTCTAGGAGGTCCCGCGGGTCTGCATCACCAATCTCCTCGAGCGTCCTTCGCAACTGTCGAACGCTATCGGAAAGCCCTTCCGGCTCGTGGCCAGGTGTGCGCCGTCTGTTGTTGGCGAGCTGATACACCGAATCGAGCAAGCAGTTGTTCCCGTCGGGGCTGGCAAGGCCCATCTCTGCATTGACAATCTGAAGAAACGGCCGGAGCCCCATGTGCCATTGTCGTTGTTCGGGGAGGTCCGAAAGCGCGAATCGGCGTCTGCGCGCCGGCTCTGCTTGCCGTTGCGAATGGGCCGATCCAGCGGCGTAGGAACCGCGGCCATTGCCGCAACCGCTCTGCGATCCAGGACGACGGACGGCCGTATCCGGTGTCGAGAGTCGGTCGGGCGCTGCGCCGCCGGCGATTCGCCGAAAAAATTCACCTAATCCTTGTCCGGTGGGCACTGGGTCGGCTGCCTGCGCGCGCCGGCGATTTTGCGCGAGACATCGAAGGTAATGCAAGTCGTCAAGCTCGCATTGAATTATTGTTTCGACGGCGCGACTGGTTAGCTCGTCATTCGATTCGAGCTCCGGTTTGTCTGGCTTCTTTGATCTAGAGAACAATAGAAATCCCGCCCTGTCGAGACTTATCATTGAAGATGCGTTGTCTCGGTAGCCGAGTTTGTCGAAGGATATCGCATATCTGGATTTCGTGAGGCTCTCAAGCTGTTCGATGGGACTAATACACTTGAATCTTTTGTCTGCTTTCGCTTCATTCTCGATCTCTCGGACTATTTTTTCGCTGGTGCGTGACCCTGCAATTAAAATTTTAAAACCTGAATCCAGTCCGGATTCGTTCATTTTTGTTGATAATTTGCGAAGCGTTTCAATGCTCAATCCATGCCTGCCGGAAATCATCCCGAATATTACAATTCCTTCTTCATCTTGTCTTTCGAAATACGTGCTTTTGCGCCTTGCTTGCGTTTGCAGGAATGCTAGGTAAAGCTGTCTCAATTCCTCCGAGCTCTCCATGCCCCTGACGAACGGTTCGATACCATGGTCGAGAACGACGGGGGCATATAGAGGGTCCATTACGGCTGGCACTCTTGATGAAAAATGTTCCGCATTGGGGACTAGTCTTCCGATTTCCTTCGAGACGTCCGGATTCAGTGAGATTATTCCAGATGGACTGAGTAGGCGGCTGATGAGTCCCATTGAATCGTCAGATTTGCTGGATTTCCTAGTGGATGATTCGGGATTGAGGAGTTTGGCGATTTCGTGGACGGTGTAGATGATGTGGAGCTTTTTGTGAAGATCGTTGCAAATTATCTGCAAGTCATCTACTAGTGTTCTATTTATCCCTCTGCCAGTCCACCCGTTGACATGTCCTGTGATGCGTATGTGCCAATTCAAAATAATGGCGGTGGCATTTTTGAACTTTCCGGAGGTGATCGTTTCGCGAAATTTTTTCGTAAATTCTGGGTTGAAATATTGTGGTAAATTATCTTCCAATATGTTTTTGGCGCCATCGTACGTTATTCTGGCAACCGCTTCGCATCCCTCCGAGCCCCTGACGCGCATGAAGTATTCGTGAAACCAGCGCGAATATGCGCCGTCCCCGGTATGTGGATCATATTTGGTCATGCCGAGAGTGTGAATTAATCCATACGACGATGGCGCGATCGAATCTATAGACTGTCGTTGATTTTTCTTCTTGCTGTCAGGTGAATCGCTCGAGCTTCCGCTTGATTTTCTTTGAATCTCTATGTCGCTATCCTCTCGAAGATCAAGCTGCTTAACGTCCGCTATCATCGTATTCGTGTTGGCGCGCGATCTTGCGGGACTGCCAGTATCGGCGAGGTAGCCTACATTGAGATTTTTTCGACTGCCCCGTGAGCGCTTAATCCGTATGGAAGATTCGCTCTTCAAAGATTCTTTTGACTCGCTGGGCGCTATCGAGGTAGTGCTTCCGAAAGGTGTGTTCCTGAAGAATTGTTGAATCTGGCTGCTGTTCGCACGCGGGCGATTTCCGTAGTCGGCTCCTGATGTGGCGCTCTGATCATTGTTATGGATAGGCTGCTGTGACAACCGATAATTTTGTGGGATAGAGCACACTCGGCCTCGAAATTCGTTATTTTTGACTCGATTCCATGCATATGAATCGGTGGCGCCGGGAGGCTGTGTTGTTTGCTCTATGATGCCTGACGGTGTCAAGTTTCTGTCAAGAAGGTCAAGCACATCGGAAGGCCTCTGGCCGTGCGATTGCGCCGGCGCGTTACCGCTTTGTTGTTGTGCTGGCGGATTGCGCCCACTCTTCGACCGTTGAGGCGTACGTTGTTTCAGTTCGTCGTAGCCGTTGTTCACCTGCAGCCTCCCAATGCTCGATGACCCGCTGACCGCGTATACGCGACGCTAAGCCTGTGGCGCAGCGAAAGCAATCGTGCGCCGGCTGCATATCAAGCTTTGTGGCTTACCTTGCCTATCATTTGGGCAGACACGACTATCCAAAGCGCGGCAGACGGTGATCCGCCATGCCGCCGTTCGGTATACGGCCGCCTGGGCGTGGACGAGATGCTGCTTTCTACAAGTCCTTTCCGTGAGTCGTCGAATGCATCAATGATCCCCACAGCCCCCCGAGCATGACTCGCCCGCCCCGTTCGGCTCTGGGCTTCCCGCCCGCATCCCCAACCGATCGAGCAGCTTCCGATCCGCATCCGCCTGCGGATTGCCTGTCGTCAGCAACTGATCGCCATAGAACATCGAATTAGCGCCGGCCAAGAAACAGAGCGCCTGCAGCGCA
>JBQCDS010000382.1:0-8467 GCA_051961035.1 Trinickia sp.
GATGCCGATGCGGCTCGAGCAAGCGGTCCACCAACGTTTGCAAGCGATCCGATTCCTTCACGATCACTTGCGTGTATTCGCGCAGTTCCTGCCGCTCGCGCGCGCCGAGTTCGAACTCGAGCAACTGCGCCGCGCCGCGAATCCCGCCGAGCGGGTTCCTGATCTCGTGCGCGAGGTTGCGGATCAGTTGCTTGTTCGCGATCGACAGATCGTGAATGCGCTCTTCGCGGTCCGTGCGCAGATGGCGTTCGTTCTCGAACAATTCGAGCAGCACGTAGTCGGGCGCCGTTTCGAGAAAGCCGACGACGACATGCACATGCAGCGGCTCGCGTCCGGGCCGCTCGAGCACGGCATCGAGGTGCGTCGCATGAAAGCGATGTTCGGCGATCGCAGCAATCGTCGCAATGAGTTCGTCACCGTTCGCGAACAGCTCGGGCCATGACATCTGCACGAGTTGCCGGCGCGACAAATCGAGCATCGATTCGGCCGACGGATTCGCAAACGCAACGCGCAGCGTGCGTTTGTCGAGCACGAACGCGACGGTCGGCAACGCCTCCAACCCGGGCAGCAAGCCCGATTGAGCGAGCGCCGCGTCGTCGGAAAGCGGCTCGGCTTGGCCTTCTTTCGCTTTCATCAAGTTCTTGAGCACCATCGTCGACTCAGGGGCGCGAGCGCGGAACGAACGAAAAAGGGACGGCGCCGCCGTCCCTTCGAGGCTGAGCTCACACGCGCGCTTCGCCGAGCAAAACGGACGAAGCGCATCGCATCGCTTACAGCGAGTAGTACATCTCGAACTCGATCGGGTGCGTCGTCATGCGGAAGCGTTGCAGCTCGCCTTCCTTGAGCTCGAGGTAAGCATCGAGCATCGAATCCGTGAACACGCCACCGCGCGTGAGGAACTCGCGGTCCTTGTCGAGTGCTTCGAGCGCTTGCTCCAGGCCGGCGCACACCGTCGGAATCTTCGCGTCTTCCTCGGGCGGCAGATCGTACAGATTCTTGTCCGCGGCTTCGCCCGGGTGGATCTTGTTTTGCACGCCGTCGAGGCCGGCCATCATGAGCGCCGAGAAGCACAGGTACGGATTGGCCATCGGATCCGGGAAACGCGTTTCGATGCGGCGGCCCTTCGGGTTGCTCACGTGCGGAATACGGATCGAAGCCGAGCGGTTACGAGCCGAGTACGCGAGCTTCACAGGCGCTTCGAAGTGCGGCACGAGACGCTTGTACGAGTTCGTCGTCGGGTTCGTGATCGCGTTCAGTGCGCGAGCGTGCTTGATGATGCCGCCGATGTAGAACAGCGCCATTTCCGAGAGGCCGGCGTAGCCGTTGCCCGCGAAGAGGTTTTGGCCGTCCTTCCAAATCGATTGGTGCACGTGCATGCCCGAACCGTTGTCGCCGACGACGGGCTTCGGCATGAACGTCGCCGTCTTGCCGTACGTGTGCGCGACGTTATGGATGATGTACTTCATCTGCTGCGTCCAGTCGGCGCGCTGCACCAGCGTCGAGAACTTCGTGCCGATTTCGTTCTGGCCTTGGCCCGCCACTTCGTGGTGGTGCACTTCGACCGGAATGCCGATCTGCTCGAGCAACAGGCACATTTCCGAGCGCATGTCTTGGAACGTATCGACGGGCGCGACCGGGAAATAGCCGCCCTTCGTGCCGGGACGGTGGCCCGTGTTGCCGCCTTCGAATTCCTTGCCCGACGACCACGGGGCTTCTTCCGAACCGATCTTCACGAAGCAGCCCGACATGTCCGTGTTCCACTGGACCGAGTCGAAAATGAAGAATTCGGGTTCCGGACCGAAGAAGGCGGTGTCGCCAAGGCCCGTGCTCTTCAAGTACGCTTCGGCGCGCTTCGCGAGCGAGCGCGGATCGCGCTCATAGCCCTTGCCGTCAGCCGGCTCGACGACGTCGCACGTCAGCACGAGCGTCGGCTCTTCATAGAACGGATCGACGAAAGCCGTGTTGGGATCGGGCACGAGCAACATGTCCGACGCCTCGATGCCCTTCCAGCCGGCGATGGAGGAGCCGTCGAACGCATGGCCGCTTTCGAACTTGTCGTCGTCGAATGCCGACAGCGGCACCGACACGTGCTGCTCCTTGCCGCGCGTATCCGTGAAGCGAAAGTCGACAAACTTGACGTCCTCGTCCTTGACGAGTTGCATGACGTCGGCCACGGATTTACTCATATCCTCTTCTCCATTTAATAAGTTCGGCGGTTTTTCGCTTTTTGCAAAGCTTCGGCTCGTCGCGCCTTCCGACGCCAAAGCGACTGTTGTGAGCGATCGCCGCCGGAAAAAGCAGCTTCCGTGCCAAGCGGCGCGCGCGGCCGCCGCGCAAGCGTCGGGAGCGCGGCGAGCCGCACGCCGCGTCGATCGACGCGGCGTCGCTCGCAGCATACTGCACCGAAGCCGGGAGCGAACGTAGGCACGAAGATGGTGCACGCGCCCTCCGTTTGGCGGTGGTGCTTCCCATTGTGGTGCATCGTGCGCGAAATTGCACTTTTTTGGCGCATCGGCGGCCGGCATCGCGCTCGACGCACCGAAGCGCGGCGCTGCCCGCGATGGGGCTAGAATGTTCTTTTACGAATCAGGAGACCACGGCGATGAGCTCACTCGAGCAGATCCTCTCTCAAGCGGGCGCACGCCGCGCCGAACATCAACTGCCGTATGCCGGCGCCGTTTCGCCGAACGAAGCGTTCGAGCTGTTGCAGCTCGATCCGAGTGCGCGGCTCGTGGATGTGCGCACGCGCGCGGAACTCGATTGGGTCGGCCGCCCCCTCGTCGGCGACGGGCAGTACGTGCACATCGAATGGACGCGCTACCCGGGCGGCGTGCCCAACCCGGAATTCTTGGATCAATTGAAAGCGGCGCTGCCGTCGACGGATACGCCCGTGCTGTTCCTGTGCCGCAGCGCGGCGCGCTCGAAATTGGCCGCCGTCGCGGCCGCGCAAGCCGGTTTTCCCAACGCGTACGATCTGCTCGAGGGCTTCGAGGGCGATAAAGACGGCAGCGGCCATCGCAAGACGGTCACGGGCTGGTGCTTCCGCGGCCTGCCTTGGATGGGCGCCTGAGTAACGCAAGGGCCCAACGCCAGGACACAACGCCAGGGCAGGCTTTACGCCGCCTCGGGATCGACGATATCCCCGCCGAGCAGATGCACGCCTTCCCTGAGCTTGACGAACGCGGCGGCTACGGCCTCGGGCTCGCCTTTCACGCCTAGATCGATGTGCCGCCGCGCGAAGACGCCGCCGCGCTCGGCGTCGCCCACGCTCGGCAGGCTGAACACGCGCACGCCCGGGAAATCGGCTTCGATTTTCTCCATGAGCGGCGTCAGCGTCGACTCCATCAGCTCGAATACGTAGAGCGAGCGTTCCGCGTGCGCGACGACGTGATGCAGATGCGCATACCGCGTGTCGAGCACCCACTCGATCATCGGCCAGGCCATGACCGGAAAGCCCGGCACGAAGTGATGATCGCCCACCGAAAAGCCCGGGATCTTGTTGTAGCCGTTCGGAATGATCGTCGCGCCGCGCGGAAACACGCCCATGTTCATGCGGTGGCGATTTTCGGGAGAATCGAAGTCGAGGGGTTGAGATCCCACGGCCGCGCCCGACCCGGCTTGCATCTCCCTGATGCGGGAACGGATGAGGTCGGCCGCTTCCGGATGCAGTTCCAAGGGCACGCCCAGCGCGCGCGCCGCGCACAGGCGCGTGTGATCGTCGGGGGTAGCGCCGATTCCGCCCGTCGAGAAAACGATGTCGCCCGATGCGAACGTGCGCTTTAGCGTTGCTTCGATGCGCTCGGGATCGTCGCCCACATATTCGGCCCAGCTCAGTGCGAGGCCCCGTGCGCCCAGCAATTCGATGAGCTTCGGCAGGTGCTTGTCGACGCGCCGGCCCGATAGGATTTCATCTCCGATGATGATTACGCCAAAAGCCATAGACCGCCCTCACGTGGATGGAAGCGCCTCTTCGGCGCGCAGGCGCTGCAACGCGTCCAGGCAGTAATGACCGAACCATAGCGCCGAAAACACGAGAATAAACGCATAGATCCAAATCGTGGCGGCGGTAATGACGGGGAAGAGCACGACGAGCCACACCGACCCAACCCAAATGAGGGTTGGCAGCGTCCCCATCAAGCCCGAGGCCACGCCGATCGCGAGCAGCGGGGCCCGGTGGCGCCGGATCAGCGCCCGCCGCTCGGCGGGGCTCGCGTGCAGCGCGAGCGCATCGTAGGTCATGACGCGGTAGGTCAGCCAGCCCCACAACAGCGGCGGTATCACGGCGAACAGCGGCGGAAAGAGCCACAACGGCAGCGTCACCACGAACAATACGATGCATACGATCGTCGTCACGAGCGAATGCGCGAGCGAACCGTACCATGAGCCGCCGCGCCGCTGCTCGAGATCGGCGAAGCGCCGCAGGGACAGATGCCGCACCACGAGCGGCATCGAAATGGTGGCGATGAGCAGCAGTACGGTGGTGACGATGAGGGGGATCGACAGCGCGATGACGAGAAACGGTGCCAGCGCCGCATGCAGCGAAGCCAGGCCTACCCAATCGAAGGCGTGAGCGAGCGTGACGCCGAACGAGGACGTCGCCAGCCAGGTGCGCGCGATGCCCACGAGCGGCTGCCACATGAACCAGAAAAACGCGCCCCATCCCACCGCCGCGACAACGAACGGCATGAACGTGAGCCAGAGCATGCGTGGGTGAAATACGCTGGCCGACGCCTTGGCCAGCGCACGCAGGAAAGCGCTCATGCGCGCGCCCAATCAGCCCACGGATGCGCCGCCGCCGTCCGCGCGCCGCACGCCAAGGCGACGCGCGATCCGAACGAAAGCGAGCCAATGCTGCGCGACGAATCCCTCTCCATACGATTCACCCTCGAATTGCTGACGGATGCCGGTGCGTTCGGTGTCGCGATTCCACGACGCCGTACCGAACAGCATATCCCACCAGGGAAAGAGAACGCCGAAATTGCATCCGTATGCCGCTCCCTCGTGGCCGTAGCCCACCGCATGGTGCCGACGGTGAAACGTCGGGCTAATGATCAGCCGCTCGAGCAAAGGGCCGAACGGCAGCCGCGCGTTCGCGTGCTGCACGCTTTGCGCGAAATTGGTGACGGCGGTCAAGACGACGAACTGCGCGGGCGCGACGCCGATCGCAATCGCGATCGCGGCGAAGAAACCGGCTTGAAAAACATCGTCGAGCAAATGATTGCGATCGTCGCTCCATAGCGACAGCTGCCGCTGGCTATGATGCACGGCATGCAGCTCCCACCAAAGCCCGAACCGATGCTGGCACCGGTGAAACCAGTAACCGGCGAAATCGAGCACGACGAGGTAAAACGCGAACGCCACGAGCGGCTGCGAGGTCACGCCCGGCCACAGCGTGTCGAGGTTGATGTTCGCGATGCCGTGATAACGGAGCCAGGCTTGCCCGTTGTCGAATAGCGGCTGGAACGCGACGAAAAAGAACAGGTTGAAGAGCCCGAGCTTCGAGAGCCACGTGTAGAAGACGTCGACGCGCACGGCCTTGCGGTCCGTCCAGCGCTCGACGGGCCGCCACGCTTCGAGCGGGCGCAGCAGCGCATACATGGCAACGATCGTGAGCAACCCGATGATGACGGGATACAGTGCATCGTAGGTGTCCTCGTCGTAGTCCATCCAGCCGAACTTGAACAGCAGCGGCTGGATGAAATCGACGAACAACCAGGTTTGCAGCGAGGACACCACCCCATCGAGCATCGATACGATCGAATGCAGCATGTGCGCGCCTCGATCAAGCGCCGTTCGGGGCCGTCACCGGCGCGCGGTTGTCGAAGAAGATGCCGTGCGGCGAGCGGCCGACGGCGATCGTCTTGACGAGCTTGCGCGTGTTCATGTCGATAATGCCGACATGCTTCGAGAAGCGGAACGTGACCCACAGGTAGCGCTTGTCGGCGCTCAGTTCCATATCGTCGGGGCCAGGCATCAAGCCCGTGATGTCGCCGACGTTCGTGAGCGTGTTTTCGTCGATGATGCTGATCGTGCTGGCCACGCGATTGCTGACGGCGACATGCGTGCCGTCGTCGAGCGAGCGGAAGTTGTGCGCGCCCTTGCCTGTGTGGATCCGCTTCACGACCGTGCGCGTGCGCCAATCGACGACGGCGACGTCGTCCTCCCCCGTCATGCCGACAAGCAGATACTTCTCGCCCGGCGTGAGCCACAGGCCCGCCGGCGTGTCGCCCACCTTCATTCTCCACTTGACGGATTGCGTCGCCAAATCGACAGCCGCGACTTCACCGGACACCTGGAGCGTGACGAACACCGTCTTGCTGTCCTTCGTGAAAGCCATGTGGCTCGGCATCGTCGCGAGCGGGAGACGCTTGACGAGGGTCGGCGTGGCGGTTTTCGCGTCGTACGAGTAAATATCGAGGCGATCGAGGCGCAGCCCCGTCGTCACGAACCATTTGCCGTCCGGCGAGAAACCGAGCTGATAGGGGTCTTCGATGTTTTCCAGGCGCTTTTGCAACGCGCCCGTTTTCGGATCGACGAACATCAGATCGTTCGAGCGCGAATTCGCCACGATCAGCGACCGGCCGCCCGGCGTCAGCATCAAGTGGTGCGGCTCCTTGCCCGTCGGAACCCGCTGCGCGAGCATCTGCTGCGTCGCCTCATCGATCAGCGAAAGTGTTGCTTCGCCGGAATTGAGGACGATCACATTATTCGCGCGCGCCGCGCCAGGCAGCACCGCTGCCGCGACAAACGCCACCGCGAGCGCGCCGGCAAGCCGTTTGGCATGCGTCGCGCGGGAAAGAAAAGAGGTAGACATGAGAACTCGTTCGAAAAATCCGCCGCCATCATAAAACGTTTGCGCAACGGTGCGGTTGACCTACCTCTAAAAAATGCGAGGCATGATTACCCACCATTACGCTCGGAATATGGGGCGGCATCCAGGCGCCGAACTCATCGCTGCATGGACTCCCACACTTTGTGCAATCGCTTGACGGAAACGGGCATCGGCGTGCGTAGTTCCTGGGCGAACAGCGACACGCGCAACTCCTCCAGCAGCCACCGAAATTCCGCGAGCCGCGGATCGAGCACCCCGCCACGCGCCGATTGCGCGCGTTGGTACTGCTGTAGCAGCGGCTGCATCTCGGCGAACGCGCGCGCATCGCGAGCCGGGTCGGCCTTGAGTTTGTCGATGCGGTGCCCGATCGCCTTCAAGTAACGCGGAAAGTGCACGAGCTGCGCGTACGGCGTATCGACGACGAACCGCTTGCCGATCAGCGCCTGGAGCTGCTGCTGTACGTCCGCATAGGCCGCCGCGTACGGCTTGGCCTGCGCGAGCTTCTTCGTCACGGCCGCATACTCGGCCAGGATCTGTCCGACCAGGCGTGCGATTTCCTGTGCCAGCAACGACAGCCTGCCCTTACCTTCGTCGCGCCGCGCGTGGAAACTCGCGTCGTCGTCCGGCAGCGGCTCTTGCAAGCAGGCACGATCGAGCGCCATTTCGATGAGTTGATCGCGCAGGGCCTCCTGCGTGCCCAGCGGCATATACTGCATCGCCATCTCGCGCAAACCGGGCAGATTCTTCTCTAAATACTTGATCGGCTCGCGCAACTGCAAAGCAAACAGACGCCGCAGCCCGGCCCGATGGATTCGTGCCGCCTCTTCGGGTGAATCGAACACTTCGACATCGCAATGCGTCGTCCGATCGACGAGGGCCGGATACCCGAACAGCGTCTGGCCGCCGCGCCGGATCTCCAGCAGCTCCGGCAGCTTGCCGAAGTTCCAGGTCGTCAGGTGCTCATAAAGCGCCGTCGCTCCGGGCGCGCCGCCGCCCGGGGCGGCGTTCGTCGGCGCGCTGGCCTGCGAGCCGCGTGCGTCGCTTGCGTCGCTTGCGCGTGCACCGGTTGGCTGGGGCTGGGGCTGCGCGCCGGGTGGAGCGGGGCGTGAGGCACCGCCCGCCGCCAGCGCCGCGCCGACCGCCAACTTTTGGAAATGCCGCTGCGCATCCGCGCCCAATTCCGAGCGCAGTTGGGCCAGGTTGCGGCCCATCGCGAGTTGGCGGCCGTGCTCGTCGACGACCTTGAAATTCATGAACAAATGCGCCGGCAGCGTTTCGAGCTTGAAGTCGGTCGACTTGAGCGCGATTTGCGTCTGCTCACGCACATCGGCGATGAGCACGTCGACGAGATCTCCGCCGCCGAATCGTTGTTCATGGCGCGAGGCAAAGCCGGCCGCATACTCCGGCAGCGGCACGCAATGCCGGCGCAGCTTCTGCGGCAACGACTTGAGCAGCAGTTGCACTTTTTCCTTGAGCATGCCCGGCACGAGCCATTGCGCGCGGCGCGGATCGACTTGATTGAGCGCGTAAAGCGGCACGCTCAGCGTCACGCCGTCGCGCGGCGAGCCCGGCTCGAAATGGTACCCGAGCCCCATCTCGACGCCCGCCATCGTCATGCGCTTCGGGAACAGATCC
>JBQCDS010000383.1:0-5846 GCA_051961035.1 Trinickia sp.
TGGCGATCGAATGATGAAAGGCGTCGAAAAAATTGGGGCATTGGATATCTACGTTCTGGAAGGCGGTGTGGATCTGGTGGAGCGTGTGAGTCATTGCTTCAACAGGGTCGACGTCAATGTCATCCCGATCGACGATTTGATGAGCTCGCCCGCGCCGACGGCATCGCGCGCGTCCGTCGCGGTGATCAGCACCCGTGCCGTGGGCGGCTCCGCCACGATGCTGGAGGAATGCCAGCGCGCGAGCGTCATGCCCGTCATTTGGGTGGGAGAGTCGGAGCAGCTTTGCGAGCTGGCCGGTCACGCGAACTTGCACGTGTTGCCGCTCGATTTCACGCGTGCCGCGTTGCGCAACATGGTGACGAAAGTGGCCGCGCACGCGAATTCGCCCGTAGCGGACACGCGCGAGGAAAATCCGTTCATTGCCCGTTCGGAGTGCATGCGCGCGTTGCTGCATGAAGTCGATATCTTTGCCGATTGCGACACGCCTGTGTTGATTCGCGGCGAAACGGGCGTCGGCAAGGAGCGCGTCGCCAAGCTTTTGCATACGAAGCATTCGCGCCGTAGCCGTGAGGCGTTCGTTGCCGTGAACTGCGGCGCGATCCCCGACGGTCTGTTCGAGTCGCATTTTTTCGGCCACGCGAAAGGGGCCTTCACCGGCGCGGCGAACGCGCACCAGGGCTATTTCGAGCAAGCCGACGGCGGCACGCTCTTTCTCGACGAAATCGGCGATCTGCCATTGCACCAGCAAGTGAAGCTCTTGCGCGTGCTCGAGGACGGCGCGGTGACGCGAATCGGATCGACCGCGTCGATGAAGGTGAATCTGCGCGTGCTCGCGGCGACGAACAAAGATCTGCCGCGTCTCGTGGCCAACGGGTCGTTCCGCGCCGACCTCTACTATCGCCTGGCGGTGATCGAGGTTTATGTGCCGTCGCTCCAGGAGCGCGGTGTCGCCGATAAGATCGGCATTTTCAGGTCCGTGATCAGCACCGTGTTCGGCGAAGAATTATTGGCGTCGCTGCCGGATATGCCGCCGTGGCTCACCGATGCGATCTCGAAGATGCGCTTTCCCGGCAACGTGCGCGAATTGCGCAACCTCGCCGAGCGCATCGGCGTGACGGTGAGACAGATGCGCGCATGGGATCCGCAGCGCCTGCAAGCCTTGCTCGCGCATGCTCAGCGTACACAGGCCGCGTTGTCGGAGTGCCCCCAGGAGAAAACCGGGCGTTGGGACAGTGCCGATCGCACGCGCGTCATCGATGCGCTGGCGACGAACGGGTGGAGAAGACAGGAAACCGCCCAATACCTCGGCATCAGCCGCAAAGTATTGTGGGAAAAAATGCGCAAGTACCAAATCTCCGACACCGAGCGCGTCAGGGCTTAAATCCGATCGTTTCTTTCATTTCGTTCCCTTCCAGGACGTGACGGCTTTTCCATGGCCGTCCGCCCGCCCATCTCGTCTATCGTGCGGGGACGCGGCAGCCAACGCTGCGTCCACTCGTCGACGCCCTTCGCGCATGCTCGCGCGCGATCTTCCATCTCTCCCGTTTTCATCGAAACATCACTGGCCGTTGGCCGTTTGGACGGCTACGTCATCATCGTGACGCGCGCGAGAATCGCCGGCATGGCGATACACAACGCGCAAGGATTATCCAGCGATGAAACACGAGATGAACATGATGTTGGGCGATGCATGCGGCGCACGGGCAGACGCAGGTTCTGCAGTTCGTGGCCGACCGTACGCAGCGAATCGGCTAGTCGGCCGGCGCGGCGTGCCAAAGGCCTATGGCGCGGCTCGTCGGTCGAGCATTGCGTGGCGTTGGCGGCTCCCGAGGTTGCCCAATCTGCCATCATTGATTAAACTGCAATCAATGATTAACGGAGGGCCCTCCCATGGCGAGTATGACGATCCGCAACATCGACGAGCAACTCAAATCCCGCTTGCGCGTGCAGGCGGCGTATCACGGCCGCTCCATGGAGGACGAAGCGCGGGACATTCTGCGTGCCGCGCTATCGACGCAGGAGAGCGGGCGGCAAAGTCTGATCGAATCGATCCGCGGCCGCATTTCGCCGCTTGGCGGTATCGATCTGGATCTGCCGGCTCGGGAGACGCTGCCTCGCCAAGTGGATTTCGGCGCATGATCGTCCTGGACACGAACGTCCTGTCCGAAACGCTGCGCTCGGCCCCGGATCCTCGCGTGATCGAATGGTTTCGCGCGCAGCGGCGCGCCGCGCTGTTCACCACCACCATCACCCGTGCGGAGATTCTCTACGGTGTCGAGCGATTGGAGGACGGCTCGCGCAAGCGGGCGCTGTCCGCTGCTGTTCAGGCGGTGTTCGAGCAAGATTTCGCCGGCAGGCTGCTCGGCTTCGATAGCGATGCGGCGGACATGTATGCCGCCATTGCAGCGTCGCGTAGGAATGCGGGAAAGCAGATCAGCCAATTCGACGCCATGATCGCTGCCGTCGCTCGCTCCGCGGGTGCCACGTTGGCGACGCGAAACGTCAAGGATTTCGTCGATTGCGGCATCCCGGTCATCGATCCCTGGGCGGACTGACCGCTTGGCGCCTACGCGCCGCGCCACGGCGCGATCGGCGAAAACCGAGATGCGATCCAATCGATGAACGCGCGCGTCTTCGCCGGTATGAACCGGTTCGAAGGCGCCACGGCATAAATCGCCCCCTCGTCGTGCGGCAGCCATTCCGTGAGAACAGGCACGAGCGTGCCGGCGGCGAGTTCCCGGCCGACGAGCCAGTCGGTGCTCAACATGATCCCCAATCCCCGCACGGCAGCGTGCAACAGCCCTTCGGCATCGTCCGATACCAGTGGGCCGTCCACGCGGACAGCCACGTTTTGGCCCTGGGCATTGCCGAACATCCAGTTCGGATGAGACGCCAAGCCCGTGAAAACGAGGCAAGGCAGCCGTCCGAGTTCTTCCGGCCGTGACGGTTCGCCGTTGCGCTCGAGAAAGCTCGGTGCGGCGCAAAGCACCCTTCGGCGGGGCGCAAGGCGCCGTGCCACGAGCCGCGAGTCAGGCAATTCCCCTAGCCGAATGGCCAGATCGACTCCCTCCGCCACTAGATCGACGGATCGATTCGAATACGACGCGTCGATTCGCACTTCCGGATGCGCCGCCATGAAATCGGGCAGGTAGGGCGCAATCCACATTCTTCCGAACGTCGCGGGCAGTGCGAGCCTCAGTGTGCCGCGCGGTTCTCCGCTGCCGTGCCTCGAGGCGTGCTCCTCGGCGTCGGCCAAGGCTGCAACGATGGCTTGAGCGCGGGCGAGAAAGCCGGCCCCGGCCTCCGTTATCGCAACGTGGCGCGTGGTGCGCTCGAGCAGCCTGACGCCCAGCCGCCGCTCGAGCGATTGCACGCGGCGGGACAGGACAGTGGCGTCGCGGCCCAGTGTCGTCGCGGCCTTGGTGAACGATCCTTGTTCCGCTACCGCGGCGAAAGCGGCGATTTCGGCAATGTGATTTGCGTCGGGCCATTGCTGCATGGGGTACATGAGTGTCGTGTAATAAAGCCAGTTTATAGGTTTTTCGTGCATGGGTAATCTTCGTTCACACCCACTCAAGGAGCCCTGCCATGCACGCAATCGAACTTTCCTCGCCTTCGCTCGACGCCTTGCGCCGCGTCACGCTGCCGCAGCCGCTTCCCGGCCCGGGAGAAGTGCTCGTCCAAATGCGTGCGGCCAGCCTCAATTTCATCGACCTGGCCGTCGCGACGGGCCGATATCCCGTGCCTCGCTTTCCGGTCATTCCTGTCGCGGACGGCGCCGGCGAGGTCGCGCAGATCGGCGCGGGCGTGACCGAGTTCGCCGTGGGCGATCGCGTGATTCCTCACTCGAAGCCGCTTTGGGTCGGCGGTCCGGCCCGAGCCGAAGTGAGCGCGGCGACGCGAGGGGTTGTGCTGCCCGGTTCGTTGGCTGAATACGTGGTGTTGCCGGCGAGCGCGCTCGTTCGCACGCCCTCGCATTTGAGCGACGAAGCAGCCGCCACGCTGCCGATCGCTGCCACCACCGCATGGCGCGGGTTACGTGCGGCCAATGTGCGCCCGGGATCCGTCGTGGCGTTGATCGGCACCGGCGGCGTCAGCGTGTTCGCGCTGCAATTGGCCAAGGCAGCGGGCGCGACGGTGATCATGACGTCTTCTTCCGACGAAAAGCTCGAGCGGGCAAGGGCACTGGGCGCCGATCACACGATCAACTATCGCCGCACGCCGGCATGGGACGAGGCGGTCCTGGATATCACGTGCGGTGTCGATGCGGATCTAATCGTCGAAACGGGCGGCACGCAGACGTTCGGCCGCTCGATCAATGCCGCGGCGGTCGGCGCGACCGTTTTCGTGATTGGCTTCGTCACGGGCGCTACCGCATCGGTCGATCTGATGGCCATCTTGACCAAGGCGCTGAACGGTCAGGGCACCAACACGGGCCCGGTGTCGGACCTGCGCGACGTCGCGCGCGCCATCGCCGCGAGCAAGATCGCACCCGTCGTCGATACGACGTTCGGCATCGACGAAGCGCCTCGCGCGTACGCCCATCTCGCGCAAGGCGGGCAGCACTTCGGGAAGATCGCGATCTCGCATCGGTTCGGTTAACGGTTTCGTCGATGTGCGCGTGGCGCCCGCGCGTTCAGGGCAACAGGCAACAGGCAACAGGCAACAGGCAACGGGCCTATGCGCGCCCGCACTGAGCGCGCACGGTGTCGAGCAGCCAGTCCGCCAGAACGGGTGCGTCGTCGCTGCAACGGCCCGCGCGCTGCAACACCACATCGACCGAGCCGAGCGGGGGCGCGCCTGCAAGAACGGACAAGCGCTTGGGCACCGCAAGCGCTGTTCGCACGGTCACGCCGAGACCGGCCCGTGTTCCACACCATAGGCTGGCCAAGCTCGGCGTCGTCATCGCGAGACGCCATGCGATTCCCGCGCGCGAAAGCGAATCGATTGCCAAGTCGCGGAACAAGCAGGGGCCGTCGAATACGGTCAACGGTACCGTGGAGCCCGTGCCCGCGCGACGCAGCATCGGCAAGCACCCGAGCCAGACGGCGGGGATCGTGCCGATGCGAGCGCCGTCGCTCGTTTCCGGCACGGCAAATGAAACGGCCGCATCGAGCTTGCCGCTCGCGACATCGGCCGCAAGCTCGAAGTTCCGGCCGGCCTTGACCTCGACTTGGGCGCCCGGCCGCGCATCGGCGTAGCGCGTCAGCAGATCTTGCAAGATGACATCGGCGAAATCTTGGGCAATCCCCACGCGAACGGCGGCACGTGTATCCACCGCGCCCAGCGCGTGGCCTAGCTCGTCGTTGAGCGCGAGCACGCGCCGCGCGTATAGCAGCAGGACGTTGCCCGCGTCGGTTAATGCGAGCCCTCGTCCGTGACGCTTGAACAGCCGCTGACCTGCCTGAGATTCGAGCTTGCGCAATTGCATGCTCACGGCCGACGGCGAGCGATGCAGCCGTGCGGCCGCGTGCGAAAAACCGCCGAGTTCCACACCGACGGCCATTGCGCGCAGCGCATCCATGTCGAAATTGAGCGGGTGAGTCATTTCCGTTTTCCTAAAGTGGCGGTTCTAAACTTATCGATTTCCAAAATGATAGCAGATCCCTACGATGTCCCTGGTTACGAATCGCTGCGCGGTGAATGAGCGGGTGGGGGATGGACCGATTGCACCGACGATACCCGTGCGGTTCGGCTCAGGCGACGACCACGAAAAGGGAAGAGGCGATGACTCAGTGGAATACCCCGGTAGGGTTTATCGGCTTGGGCGCGATGGGCGAGCCGATGGCGCTCAATTTGAGGAAGGCGGGCATGGCGCTCGTCGTATGGAACCGCTCGGCCCCCAA
>JBQCDS010000384.1:0-2102 GCA_051961035.1 Trinickia sp.
GAGCGCTGGTCTTGGGGCGCCGGGCACGTGTCGAACCGGTGCGCCGACGGAAACGGTGAACGGCAACGTGCATTACCTCTACTCATGGGCCGGCAGCGCCATCACCCCCACGTGGTCCGCGCTCGGGCTGGAAGGCGCGGGCGACTCGAGCGTATCGGGCACGTTCGATCGCGCCAATTTCTTGGACCCTTCGACGCTTGCGCTGCTCGGCTCGGGGATGATCATGATCAACCGCAACGCGGGGCCGAACGATGGGCTCGTATCAGTGTGTAGCGCGCTATACGGCAAGGTGCTGAGTACGAGCTATCACTGGAATCACGTCGACGAAATCAATCAAGTCCTGGGTGTACTGGGGCGGAACGCCGAAGATCCGGTGGCGGTCCTGCGCGCCCACGCCAATCGTTTGAAGCTTCAGGGGCTGTAAATGACGATGCGCCCTGCCGATGCAAAAAAGACCGCGGGCACGCTCGCGATGTTCGGCCTCGCCGGCTTGACCGCCGCCGCCACGGTCTGGTATCTGAACGCGCCGGCCAGGGCGCCGGACGTAGGCGCGCCCCGCGCCGCCACGAAGACGCCGGCCGCGCCGCTCGCGCAGGGCGTACAGGCTGTGCGAATGCCTGCCGAACGATTGCTGCCCGTTTCGCTTGCGGGCTCGATGCCGCCACGCCTGCCACTCGACGAGCGCGGCCATTTGCGTAAGGCGCGCGGCGTGCGCGATTTCTTCGACTATTTCCTGACGGCCCGCAACCAGATGCCGCCCGCCGCGCTCGACGCGCTGGTGCACAAGGAAATCGCGGCGCAACTGGATGGCACGAGGGCGCAGCGCGAAGCGCTCGACGTCTGGCAGCGCTACATGGCCTACCTAAAGGCGCTCGACAGCCTCGCGCAGCTATCGGCGCCGCCCTCGAGCGATACCACGAACGAAAGGGGGCTCGATGCGATGCGCTCGTCGCTCGACGAGCGCGCCTCGCTGGCGAGCCGCTCGCTTGGCGTCGATTGGAGCGAGGCGTTCTTCGGGTCCGACTGGCGACACGCGCGCTACACGATCGAGCGCTGGCGCATTCAGCGCGATCCGACGTTGACCGACGCGCAGAAGGCGGCGCGTCTGCAAGCGCTCCAAGCAAGCTTGCCGCCCGAGCAGCGAGCGGCACTCGAGCGCGACGAACGCGCGCAGGCGCGGGTGATGGCAGTGGCCAAACTCGGGCAGCAAGGGATGACGCTCGATCGATTGCGCGCGAAAGCGACGCTTGAGTTCGGGCCCCAGGCGGCCGAACGAATCGTCAACATGCAGCAGGACGACGACGCATGGCGGGCGAAATACGCCGATTATTCGGCGCAGCGCGCGCGAATCGACGAAACCGCGCCGTCACCGGCCGAACGCGAGGCCCAAGTGACGCTACTGCGGCAGCGCATGTTCAAGGATCCTGCGCAAGCGTTGCGTGCGGCCGCACTCGATCAAGGCGGCCGGCGATAACAGGGAACGATACAGCCGTGGGCGCGTATCGCGCCCGCTTCGTTAATGCGGGCCCAATCGCGAAATCAATCGATAAGATTCGATTCGTCCGACGATTTCCTATTTTTTCGGTGATTACTTGTCGATAAAATGAGCGAGTTCTGAGTGGGGGCTTGATGAATCGGTTTTTGATTGCTGTATATCACCTTAAAAACGGGGCGCAATGCCCGCGTATCGATGACCAACCGGTCAGTTCCATTTCGAAGCTCCGCTCAATGGCATGGCCGCTGCTGGTTTTTATACCGAAGCTTCGCCCAATGGCATGGCAGATGCTCATTTCTGATATGCGCTGCTAGGAAAACACGAGCCAAAAAGCGCACCGTACTCATGCTTCCATTGCTCGGGCGCCGAGTGCGGGATTGCCATTCCATGAAATTCACAAAGAAGCGAGTTTAGCGCGCGCTGCATCTCATTGAATCCCGGAATGAAAGGCTGCACGCCACGCCGGGCGTTTTGAAATGGAAATTGGAGCTTGATATGTCGAAGAATAAGCGAAACGGTCACGGATTTTCGAAGCGCTTTTCGCTGGCCGTACTTCCTCTCGCGGTTGCAGCCACACTACCGTTGAGTGCGCACGCGGCAACAAGCT
>JBQCDS010000385.1:0-5273 GCA_051961035.1 Trinickia sp.
CGGCTATCGGGAGTTCGCGGATCAAGTGATCGGCGTGCTGGAAAACGGCCTCGTCGACTGAGGGCCGCGCCGCAGCCGCCGATGATGCGCCGCAGCAGGACCGGACGCGCACATCATCGGTCAAAACGGCTCGGTGCGCCTATGCAACAGCCACTTTCACGCTGCAAATCAGTAACTTAGGCAGCTTTTTGCCCAAAATAGAGGCAACACTCGGCGTCGAATACGGGTTTTCCCTATTGGGGATAGTGCGTATCGGGTAGAATTCTTACTGCGTTGCAGCAAGCGCAGACGAAAAGGAGAACCCCGATGACCCCGCACCCCACAACTTGCGCCACCGCGTCGATCGAGCTTCACGAGCGTGACTCGCAGGCGGCGCATCATGCCCCCGTACTCGTGCGCGAACTGACAGCGGCCGACCGCGATGCGCTGCTGGCGCACTTTCTTGCGCTGGGCGAGGACGATCGTCTCTTGCGCTTCGGCCAAGCGGCGCCCGACCATGTGATCGAGAACTACGTGCGGTCGATCGATTTTGCGCGCGACAACGTATTCGGCGTCTACAACCATCAGCTCGAACTCGTGGGTGTGGGCCATCTCGCCTACCTGCCGGCCGACGGCGACCAGCGCACGGCCGAGTTCGGCGTGTCCGTGCTCGAAAGCTCGCGCGGCATGGGTGTCGGCTCGCAGCTGTTCGAGCGTGCGGCGATGCGCAGCCGCAATACCCGTGTCACGACGCTCTATATGTACTGCCTGTCGCGCAACACGACGATGATGCACATCGCCAAGAAGGCCGGCATGAAGATCGAGTATGCGTACGGCAGCGCCGACGCTTACCTGACGCTGCCGCCCGCCGATCAATCGAGCATCCTCACCGAAATGCTGCAAGAGCAAGCCGCGGCGTTCGACTACGCCATCAAGCGCCAAGCCCGCAATACCGCGCGCATCCTCGAAGCGATGATGCCGGCGGAAGACGAGGCCGAGGCGCTCGCCTGAGCCGTATCACCTTCCCCCTCGCGTGCCGCTCTCCCCTGTACGGCACGCGCGACGAGGCGGCCTGACGCCGCCTCGTCCATCCTTATGCACGCGGCGGATGCGCGGCGTGACGATCAAAGAATCGGCAACGCAGTTGTCTCCTTGAAGGATTCCAGCGCGAAACTCGTCTTGACGTCGATGACGGACGGATGATGCAGCAATTGATCCTGCACGAAACGCGAGAAATGCACCATGTCCTTCACCTGCACGCGCAACAGGTAATCCATCTCCCCCGTCATCGCGTGGCAGGCCACCACCTCGGGCCATGACTGCACCGCCGCACGAAAGAGTTCGGCATGCGTCGTTCCGGCATGCCCTATCGCGCCGCCGCGCTTTTCCAAACGGACATTGACGTAGGCAAGCAGCCCGAGGCCCAGCTTTTGCGCATCGAGCAACGCCACGTAGCCTCGGATGACGCCGGCCTCCTCAAGCCGCCGGATACGCCGCAGACAGGGGCTCGGGGAAAGATTCACGCGCTCCGCGATATCTTGGTTCGACGCGCGCCCGTTCTCCTGCAAAAACGCGAGGATGCGCCTGTCGACTGCATCGAACTCGATGTCGGCCATTTTCTCAATCCCCTCCTTATTTTTGAGACATAAAATTGCGCAATCGTAGCGCTTGCCGACCAACATCGCAAATTGTCGTCCGGTGGGCCGCTATACACTTGCGCTAGCCGTGGAATGCGGCGCTTGGCTGCGAAGGATCCCGCGTTGCGTGACCCTTCATCGACAGCAAAAACAGCAAGGCGCCGGCCTCGGGCCGATCAAAGACAGGAGACAGGCATGCAAGTTCAAACGTGGGACAACCCCGTCGGTACGGACGGCTTCGAATTCATCGAGTACACCGCACCCGATCCGAAGGCACTGGGCAAGCTGTTCGAGCAGATGGGCTTCATGGCGATCGCCCGCCACCGCCATAAGGACGTGACGCTCTACCGTCAGGGCGAAATCAACTTCATCGTGAACGGCGAGCCGGATTCATTCGCGCAGCGCTTCGCACGCCTGCACGGCCCGTCGATTTGCGCGATCGCACTGCGCGTGCAAGACGCCGGGAAGGCCTACAAGCATGCGCTCGAACTCGGCGCTTGGGGTTTCGACAACAAGACGGGCCCGATGGAGTTGAACATTCCGGCCATCAAAGGTATCGGCGATTCGCTGATTTATTTCGTCGACCGTTGGCGCGGCAAGAATGGCGTGCAACCGGGCAGCGTCGGCGACATCGACATCTACGACGTCGATTTCGAACCGATTCCGGGCGCGGATCCTCGCCCCGTCGGCCATGGCCTCACGTACATCGACCATCTGACGCACAACGTTCACCGCGGCCGGATGCAGGAATGGGCGTCGTTCTACGAGCGGCTTTTCAACTTCCGTGAGATCCGCTACTTCGACATCGAAGGCAAGGTGACGGGCGTCAAATCGAAGGCGATGACGTCGCCGTGCGGCAAGATTCGCATTCCGATCAACGAGGAAGGCTCGGAGACGGCCGGCCAGATTCAAGAATATCTCGACGCCTATCGCGGCGAAGGCATTCAGCACATCGCGCTCGGTTCGAACGATATCTACCGCACCGTGGACGGCTTGCGCGCAACGGGCATCAAGCTGCTCGATACGATCGACACCTACTACGAGCTCGTGGACCGCCGCATCCCGGGGCACACCGAGCCGCTCGACGAACTGAAGAAGCGCAAGATTCTTATCGATGGCGCGAAGGACGACCTGCTGCTGCAGATCTTCACGGAAAATCAGATCGGCCCGATCTTCTTCGAGATTATTCAGCGAAAAGGCAACCAGGGCTTCGGCGAAGGCAACTTCAAGGCGCTGTTCGAATCGATCGAACTCGATCAGATCCGACGCGGGGTGGTGCAGGACAAGGCCTGAAGGGAATTGGCGGGCGGCCTCACGCGGCCGCCCGCCAAGTGCTTCGATGCAACGCCGGCGCGACCCAATAGGGCCGAGCCGCGCTAAAAACTCACAACAGCGAAAACGGCTGAACGTTCGCGACGTCGGTGACATCGTCGCGATGCTTCGCCGCAGCCGTTTCGATCTTCGATACGTGCGCGCGGCTCGCTTTGGCGATCGGCGTGTGCCGCGCGGGGGCCTCGCCCATCGACGCGGCCCAAAGCTCGGCCGGGGCTGCGCCGATGCCGGCTTTGGCGATCGTGCGGGAGACCGCTGCAGAGACCGTGCCGGCCTGCGCATGACGCATAGGCAAGCTCATCGCGAAAAATGCTGCGGAAACCGCTAAAAAAGTTTGAACGTGTCGCTTTTCCAAATCTGTACTCCTTTTCTATTAAGCGCGCTTCGCACGCCTCACGCTCCCTGAACGCCAGCGTGGCGCCGAGTTGCGTGCCCGCCTGAACCGAGCGGCTCGACTGATTAGACCAGGCCGACTCCGACCGTTCCAGCCTTAAAACTTCACGTGTTGGCCGGTACAGACGGAGTCCTTCGCCACCGGCACATGGCCTTTGTGAGATTGCGCACCGCCGCCAAGGTCTTATCAGATAAGCGGTGGCACTGTTTTTGATAGCTGCGGCGGGTTTCCACCAGTGCTACCATCGTCAAAAAACCGTCAATATGGCGGCCCCGGCCGAAGCATTCACAAGATGCCGACGCCGAGACGTTTTGGTGATCCCAAACAGGGTTGAGGAGTCAATACAATGAATGCCCCGCTAGACGCAGATCAGCGAGCCTCGCTCGAAGCTGCGCTATCTCAAGTCACGCTCGACGACAAATACACGCTCGAACGCGGCCGCGCTTATATGAGCGGCATTCAGGCGCTGGTCCGCCTGCCGATGCTGCAACACGCGCGCGATCATGCCGCCGGGCTCAATACGGCCGGTTTCATCTCCGGCTATCGCGGCTCCCCCCTCGGCGGGCTCGACCTCGCTCTCTGGAAAGCCAAAAAACATCTCGCCTCGAATCAGGTCGTGTTTCAGCCCGGGATCAATGAAGATCTCGCTGCCACGGCTGTCTGGGGCACGCAGCAAGTCAATCTCTATCCCGGCGCGAAATACGACGGCGTCTTCTCGATGTGGTACGGCAAAGGCCCCGGCGTGGATCGCTCGGGCGACGTGCTCAAGCACGGCAACTCGGCCGGCTCGTCGCAGCACGGCGGCGTGCTGGTGCTCGCCGGCGACGACCACGCGTGCAAATCGTCGACGCTCGCCCACCAGTCGGAACACGTCTTCAAGGCCTGCGGCCTGCCCGTGCTGTTTCCGTCGAACGTTCAGGAATACCTCGACTTCGGCCTGCACGGCTGGGCGATGAGCCGCTACTCGGGCTTGTGGGTGGCGATGAAGTGCGTGACCGACGTGGTGGAATCGTCTGCGTCCGTCGACATCGATCCGCATCGCACGCAAATCATTCTGCCGAGCGATTTCGCCATGCCCGAAGGCGGCTTGAACATTCGCTGGCCCGATCCGCCGCTCGTTCAGGAAGCACGTCTTCTCGATTACAAGTGGTATGCGGCCCTCGCCTACGTGCGCGCCAACAAGCTCGATCGCGTCGAAATCGATTCGCCGCATGCGCGCTTCGGCATCATCACGGGCGGCAAAGCCTACCTCGACGTGCGCCAGGCGCTCGTCGATCTAGGCCTCGACGACGAAACGTGCGCGCGCATCGGCATTCGGCTCTATAAGGTCGGCTGCGTCTGGCCGCTCGAAGCGCAAGGCGCGCAGGCGTTCGCGCGCGGGCTCGAGGAAATTCTCGTCGTCGAGGAAAAGCGGCAAATCCTCGAATATGCGATCAAGGAAGAGCTCTACAACTGGCCGGACGGGCAGCGTCCGCGCGTGTTCGGCAAATTCGACGAAAAGGACGGCGCCGGTGGCGAATGGTCGGTGCCGATGGGCAACTGGCTGCTGCCCGCGCATTACGAACTCTCTCCGGCGCTGATCGCCAAAGCCATCGCGACGCGACTCGAGAAATTCGAATTGCCCTCCGACGTACGCGAGCGCATTGCGGCGCGCCTTGCCGTGATCGATGCCAAGGAAAAAGCGCTGGCCAAACCGCGCGTCACGGCCGAGCGCAAGCCCTGGTTCTGCTCGGGCTGCCCGCACAACACATCGACGAATGTGCCCGACGGCTCGCGTGCGATGGCCGGCATAGGGTGCCACTACATGACGGTTTGGATGGACCGCAACACGAGCACGTTCAGCCAGATGGGCGGCGAAGGCGTGGCATGGACCGGTCAGGCGCCGTTCACGAACGAAAAGCATGTGTTCGCGAATCTCGGCGACGGGACGT
>JBQCDS010000386.1:0-14487 GCA_051961035.1 Trinickia sp.
CGCGGAATCGATCATTGTGCTTTGCAATCCGATCAAGAGCGCAAGTCGATCAGCGTGGAAACGACGTACGTGACCGACTTGCACACGCTTGATGCGTGCGCGGCCGAGATTCGCCAGCTTGCCGAACAGCTCGATGGGCGCATCGAGCGCGCGGGAGCCGCCGCGGCGATACGCAAGCTGTATGTCAAGATCCGGTTTGCGGATTTCCAGCGAACGACGGTGGAATGCGTGGCCGGGGCCACCGACGTGCCCACCTTCGTTGCCTTGCTTGAAAAAGGCTTCGCGCGCCGTAACCGGCCGGTGCGCTTGCTCGGCGTCGGCGTGCGGCTGGAGGAGGACAGTGCCGCAGGCCACGGGCAATTCCCGCTGTTGTTCGATGACGAATCGCGCGAGCCACTCGGCGGTGCGGATCGTTAGAATCAGCGATCGGCACCCAAGGCGAGCCTCGCCGCGTGTGCCATCCCACCATTCGCATTCGATCCGCCGAGCCGACGATCGGTCGTCGCCGGTCATCATCCGAGGAGCCCCCCGATGGATCTCATCATCCGCCGTGCCACCTTGACCACTCATGTCGCGGGCCGCGACGCGCCGGTCGATATCGCGATCGACGACGGGCGCATCGTGGCCGTCGCGCCGCATGTCGCCGCAACGGCTGCGCAGGAGATCGACGCGGGTGGGGCACTCGTCACGCCGCCGTTCGTCGATGCGCATTTTCATCTCGACGCCACGCTCTCCTATGGTTTGCCGCGCGTGAATGCGTCGGGCACGTTGCTCGAAGGGATTGCCCTGTGGGGCGAGCTCAAACCGAACTTGACGCAAGACGCGCTCATCGAACGGGCCATGCAGTATTGCGATTGGGCGGTGGCGCGTGGGCTGCTCGCCATTCGCTCGCATGTCGATATCTGCGATCCACGCTTATTGGCCGTGGAAGCGTTGCTCGAGGTGAAGCGGCGCGTCGCACCGTATCTCGACCTTCAGCTCGTCGCCTTTCCGCAGGATGGGTTGCTGCGCTCGGCCGGTGCATTCGACAACGTGAAGCGGGCCGTGGCGATGGGCGTCGATGTCGTCGGCGGCATTCCGCATTTCGAGCGGACGATGGCCGACGGCGCGGAATCGATTCGGCTGCTGTGCGAATTCGCGGCCGAACAGGGGCTGCCTGTCGATATGCATTGCGATGAGTCGGACGATCCGCTTTCGCGTCACATCGAAACCCTCTGTGCGCAAGCGCATCGCCTCGGCCTGGGTGGGCGCGTGGCCGGCTCGCATCTGACGTCGATGCATTCGATGGACAACTACTACGTGAGCAAGCTGCTGCCGTTGATGCGCGAGTCGGGCGTGGCCGCCATCGCCAATCCGCTCATCAATATCACGCTGCAAGGTCGCGCCGATACGTACCCCAAACGTCGCGGGATGACGCGCGTGCCCGAAATGCTGGCGGCCGGCATCACCGTGGCGTTTGGCCACGATTGCGCGATGGACCCGTGGTACAGCCTCGGCTCGGCCGACATGCTCGAGGTGGCGCACATGGGGCTGCATGTGGCCCAGATGACCGGCGTCGATGCAATGCGCGCCGCGTTCGACGCGGTGACAGTCAGCGCGGCGCGCATTCTCGGCTTGGAAGGCTATGGAATCGCGCCAGGGTGTCGCGCGGATTGCGTGGTGCTCGACGCGCACGACCCGATCGAGGCGATCCGCTTGCGGGCCACGCGCCTGGCCGTCGTGCGAGGCGGCAAAGTGCTCGCGCGCACACCAGCGGCACGCGCGACGCTCTCGCTGCCGGGGCGGCCCCTTGAAATCGACTTCAAGCTGGGCCGCTGAGCGTCCAAGGGCTCCGCTTTAATTCGCCGGCGCCGGCGCCATGCCGTTGTGACGCAGCAGCGCGTCGATCGTCGGCGTACGGCCGCGGAATGCCTTGAATGATTCCATCGCCGGGCGGCTGCCGCCCACTTCGAGAATCTCTTGGCGATACCGCGTGCCCGTTGCGACATCGAGCACGCTGCCCTGCGTCGTTTGGGCGGCGTCTTCGAATGCGGCATAGGCGTCGGCCGACAGCACCTCGGCCCATTTGTAGCTGTAATAGCCCGCGGCGTAGCCGCCCGCGAAGATATGGCTGAACGTATTCGGCCAGCGCGAAAAGCTCGCTTGCGGAATCACGTGATAGCGCTCGTTGATCGCGCGTGCGAGTTCGTTCGCGCTTTGCGCACCTTGCGGATCGAAGCTCGTATGCAGTTGCATGTCGTACATCGAGAACACGATCTGGCGCAGCATCGCCAGGCCACTTTGGAAGTTCTTCGCGGCGATCATCTTGTCGAACAGCGCGCGCGGCAGCTTCTCCCCGCTGTCGACGTGCGACGACATATCGGCGAGCACGTCCCACTCCCAGCAGAAGTTTTCGAGGAACTGCGACGGCAACTCGACAGCATCCCATTCCACGCCGTTGATGCCCGACACACCCAGTTCCTCCACGCGCGTCAGCATGTGATGCAGCCCGTGGCCGAACTCGTGAAATAGCGTGATGACTTCGTCGTGCGTGAAGCAGGCGCTCTTGCCGCCAACGGGGGCCGAGAAGTTGCAAGTCAGGTAGGCGACCGGCGTTTGCACGCTGCCGTCGGTGCGCTTGTGCCGCGAGCGGGCATCGTCCATCCAGGCGCCGCCGCGCTTGCCCTCGCGCGCGTAAAGATCCAAATAGAACTGCGCGCGCAATGCGCCGGCGTCGTCTTCCACACGGAAGAAGCGCACGTCAGGGTGCCATACGGGGGCTTCGTCGCGGCGAATCTTGACGCCGAACAGCGTTTGAGCGACCTTGAACAACCCCTGAACCACGGCTTGCTCGGGGAAGTATTGCTTGACCTCATTTTCGGAGAACGCATAGCGCTTTTCGCGCAGGCGCTCGCCCGCGAAAGCGACGTCCCACGGTTCGAGCTCGGAAAGACCGAGTTCCTGCGCGGCGAACGCGCGCAACTCCTCCCAATCCTTCTCGGCGTACGGGCGCGCACGCTGTGCAAGATCCTCGAGGAACGCGGCCACTTGATCGGGCGTATCGGCCATCTTCGGCACGAGCGAGACTTCGGCGAAGTTGCGGTAGCCCAGCATCCGCGCTTCTTCATTGCGCAGCTCGAGGAGCTCCGCGATGTTCGCGGTGTTGTCCCATTCCGTCTTGCCACCGCCGTAGGTGCCGCCGAGTTCGGACGCACGCGTCACGTAGGCGCGATACATCGCCTCGCGCATCGGGCGGTGCGTCGCATACTGCATGACGGGGAAATACGAGGGGAAGTGGAGCGTGAACTTCCATCCTTCGACGCCGGCTTCCTGCGCGGCCTCGCGTGCGGCTTGCACGACATCGGCCGGCAGCCCAGCGATTTCCGCTTCGGTTTTCGCCACATACGCGTAGGCATTGGTGGCGTCGAGCACGTGATCGGAGAACGCTTTAGCCAGCGCAGCCTGGCGCTCCTGCAATTCGGAGAAGCGCGGCTTTTCGTCTTCGGGCAACTCGGCGCCCGACAAACGGAAATCGCGTAGCGCGTTCTGCAAAATCTTCTTGCGTTCGTCGGACAGCCCGGCATAGGCAGAGCTCGCCACGATCGCCTTGTACTTGTCGAACAATGCCAGGTTTTGTCCGACGCTCGACCAGAATTCGGTCACGCGAGGCAGATTTTCGCCGTAGGCAGCGCGCAGCTCGGGCGTGTCCGCGACAGCGTTCAAATGGCCGACGACGCCCCACGCGCGCGAGAGCGGTTCCGTCGCGGCTTCCGTGGCGTCGACGACATCGGCCCAGGTGGCCGGCGTGGCCGGATCGGTGGCGTGGTCGATGGCCGCTTGCGCCTTTGCGAGCAGGGTGTCGAGCGCCGGCGTGATGTGCTCGGGGCGGATCTCGCCGAAACGCGGCAGGCCGGAAAAATCGAGCAGGGGGTTTTCGCCTTGCTGCGTGCCCGTTGCCGGGGAGGAATCGGACGTGTTCGAGGCCATAGCGCTGTTCCTGTCTGTCTAGTATCGAGAGGGCGGGCACGCCAGTTCGACATCGTGCCCGATATCGCCATTATTGGGGCGCGACGCGCCGATTCCAATCGGCGTGCCGATTTTCAGTTCGTCTACCGCCCCCGCAGCCGCCGTGCCGCGATGTGCCGCGCTCAAGCAGGCTCAAGCAGGCTCAAGCGCCGCGTTCGGCCGCTTCGATCGTATTCACGAGCAGCATCGTGATCGTCATCGGCCCGACGCCGCCCGGCACCGGGGTAATGAGGCCGGCCACGGCCGATACACCGCCGAAATCGACGTCGCCGCACAGCTTGCCCGCTTCGTCGCGGTTCATGCCCACGTCGATGACGGTCGCGCCCGGCTTGACCATGTCGGCCGTCAGGATATTGCGGCGCCCCGTGGCCGCGACGACGATATCGGCCGCGCGCGTATGGGCGGCAAGATCGCGCGTCTTGCTGTGACAGATCGTGACCGTCGCGCCGGCCTCGAGCAGCATCATCGCCATCGGCTTGCCGACGATGTTCGAGCGGCCGATGACGACGGCGTTCGCCCCTTGCAGCTCGACGCCGTGGGCCTCGAACATCTTCATGACGCCGTAGGGCGTGCAGGGCCGAAAGAGCGGCTTGCCCGTCATCAAGGCGCCCGCGTTGGCGATGTGGAAACCGTCGACATCCTTCTCGGGGGCGATCGCCTCGATGACTTTGTGGGCGTCGATGTGTGCCGGCAGCGGCAACTGCACGAGAATCCCGTGGATGCGCGGGTCGCGATTGAGCGCATCGATCCGGGCGAGCAAATCGGCCTCGGAGAGCGTGGCCGGATAGCGGTCGTAAGACGAGTAGAGTCCGTTATCCTCGCAGGCCTTCACTTTGTTGCGCACGTACACTTCGCTGGCCGGATTGTCCCCGACGAGCACCACGGCAAGCCCCGGCTGGTGCCCGCGCGCGGCGAGTGCCGCGGCGCGGGCCGCGACGACGGCGCGACAATTCGTGGAAATGGCGAGGCCGTCGATCAATTTGGCTGTCATGGTGGTCGGTCGAGAATGAAACGATGAAATGCGGCCGCGCGAGCGGCTAGGCTAGGGCTGGGCGAAGAGCGGGGGAGCGCGGTGGCGGCACGCTCGGCTCAGCGCCCGTTCGCCTGGCTTCGAGCGGCAGGCAACGCGCGACGATCATCGGGAGTTGGCCACTCGTGCACTTGAGCGCGCGGCAAAAGTGCAATTATAGCGTCCGATGAAAGGCCGGCACGGCGAGCAGCCCGGACGCGAGCGCGATCCGGGCGAGGGCAGGCTGTCGCTACGCGGGCGCCGCTAGCGCGGGCGCTTGCCGCCGGCAATCAAGCCTGGTTGGCGGGCTTGTTCGACAACGCGAGGCGCAGCAGATCGGCCACCGTGTTGACGTTCAGCTTTTCCATGATGTTGGCGCGATGCGCCTCCACCGTCTTGATGCTGATGCCGAGGTCGTCCGCGATCTGCTTGTTCAAGCGGCCGGCGATGATGCGCTCGAGCACCTGATGCTCGCGCGCCGTCAGCTTGCCGAGGCGTTCCGCCGCCGCGCGCTGCTGCTGCACGGTACTGCTTTCGCTGCGGGCCTTGTCGAGCATGCGTTCGACGAGCTTGCGCAGTTCGGCTTCGTCGAACGGCTTCTCGATGAAATCCATCGCGCCTTTTTTCATCGTCGAGACGGCCATCGGCACGTCGCCATGGCCAGTGACGAAGATGATAGGCAGCGAGGCATTTTCGGCGATAAGGCGCTCTTGCAGTTCGAGCCCGCTCATACCCGACATCCGTACGTCGAGAATGAGGCAAGCGATCTGCCCTGCGTGCTGTGCCGGCTGATAGGCTTCGAGGAATTGCTCGGCGCTCGAAAAGCACTGCACGCGATAGCCGTTCGCTTCCAAAAGCCAGCGCAGAGAATCTCGCACGGCTTCGTCATCGTCGACCACGAAGACGGTTTCTTGATTGGTAACTGGGCTGCTCATGTTGCTCCCGTTGTAGCGGTTTGTGGTCTCGGCGCCTCGACCGTGCCGCCGTGGCCCGAGTCGCTGGATTCGCCGATCGGCAGACTACAGTGAAACGTGGCGCCTGTGATCTTTCCGTCCCCATCGACGTTGTTGACAACCCACAGGCGGCCGCGATGCGATTCGATGATCGAACGGCAGATGTTCAGGCCCATGCCCATGCCGTCCGACTTCGTGCTGTAAAACGGCTCGAACAGCCGTTCGATCGCCGCTTCGTCCACGCCCGGGCCTTGATCGATCACGCTGATGCAGACAAAGCCCGACTCGAGGCGCACGATCACGCGGATGATCGGATCCGCTGCGTTCGGATGCGCTTCGTGCATCGCTTCCGCGGCATTCTTGAGCAGGTTCACGAGCACCTGTTCGATCAGCACGGGGTCGACATAAATGACGGGCAGGCGCGAGCGGATTTCGGTCAGGATCCGAATGCGGCGCTTGCGGACTTCGATTTCGGCCAGGCCGACGGCATCGGCCACGATGTCGGACACGCGAGCCGCCTGGCGCTTGGGTTCGCTGCGCTTCACGAACTCGCGAATGCGCTTGATGATCATGCCGGCGCGGACGGCTTGCTGGGCCGTTTTCTCCAGCACCGGCAGCAGCGTGTCCTGCGTCGTGCGGCCCGCCTTGACGAGCGCGACCGTGCCCGAGCAGTAGTTGTTGATCGCCGCGAGCGGCTGATTGAGTTCGTGCGCGAGGGACGAGGCCATCTCGCCCATCGTCATCAAGCGGCTCGTGAAGTGCAGCTTCTCTTCTTGCTGACGCGCGAGTTCCTGCGCTTGCTTGCGCGTCGTGATGTCGGTGGCGATCTGCATTTGCGCGAGATGGCCGTCCACCCACTGAATGTATTGGCGGCGCACCTCGAACCACTTTTGGATGCTCTGGACGTAGATTTCCTGGGCGTCCGCCGCGCTTTCGGTCAGCGCGGCCGCCGGCAGGCCGGCATCGGCATCGACCATGTCGATCGAATCGGACGATGCCTGCGCGCTGTCGAAGCCGCCGCCGGCCAACTCCAGATGGCCATCGGGGCGAATGCCGAATAGGTGCCGGTAGTAGCGGTTCGCGAACAGCAGCTCGGCCTCGTCGGCCGCGAGCACGGAAACGGCGGCATCGAGGCTCTCGAGCACCGTCGTGAAGCGTTCGTGCGCGGCGGCCAATTCCTCGCGCGCGCGCTTCGGCTCGGTGATGTCTGTCATCGACGACATCCAGCCCGTCTGGCGCCCCGAGCTGTCGATGAGCGGAGAAACGTAAAGGCGCGCGTGAAAGAGCGAGCCGTCCTTGCGTCGCACGCGCAACTCGAAGCCGGAGGAGGGCGCCTTGCCCCGCAGCGTCATATCGAGTTGGCGCTGCATTTCGGGGTACGAATCGCGTGGCCAGTAGGGAAACGGGGCCGTCTTGCCGACGAGATCGCTCTCGTCCCAGCCTGTCATGCGGCAAAACGCCGGGTTCACGTGGGTGATGCGTCCATGCATATCGAGCACGCGCATGCCGATGAGCACCGAGTTTTCCATCGCGCGGCGGAAAAACGCTTCGGCATAGAGCGCCTGCTGCGCCTCGAAGCGTTGGCGCGTGTGCTTCCACAAGCTCCACAGGCTCCACAGCACGAAGCACGAAAGACCAGCCACGAGCCAGACGAGCGTGTTGTTCGTGAAATTCGTGACTTGCGGAAATGCATAGACGCGCACGGTGACGCCTTGACCGGGCGGATCGAGCGGCAAATCATAGAAGATGTCGCGCGGCAGACGCGGGCGCGTCGAAGTGGTGGCCAGTTCGCGGTTGTTCGCGTCCGTGATCGAGATCTTGTATTTCGCCGACAACTCCGGGGGGATGTCGTGCTTGAGCATACCTTCGATCGAAAACACCGCCGCGATCGACCCGAGGAATTCTCGATCGCGGTAGATCGGCGTTTGCAGCGTGAGGTAGCCGTTGCCGACATCGTCGTAGATGAGCGGCGAGTAGGCCTGGCGCCGCGTGCTGCGCGCTTCGCCGAACGCGGCCTTGACGGCTTCGTCCATCTGCGCGTCGGTGAGCCGCGCGAACCGTTGCCCCGCCAGCGGCAGCGGGGCGTTGGGCCAGCGCGGCGACTTCTGCGACGTATACCAGTTCAGATAAAGAATCTCGGGATGCGCTTGAATGATGTCGGCAGCCGACATCTCGAACGCGTGCTGATCGGCGTGGCCCGCCGCGATGTCGCGTGCAAGCGCTTGCAACTGTTCCTGCGCGCCCGTCATCGACAGGCGGATCTGTTGCTGCGCCCAAGCGACGTTTCGGTAGAGCGTATCTTCCTGCTGTTGTTGCTCGCGCCTGTTCAAGCTCCAAAGGATGAGGCTCATCACCACCAGGAAAACCAGGATGGAAAGCAAAGGCGTGAGCAAATACGAATTGGACCACCACGGGCCGTGGTGCCAACGGGACGGCGCCGAATCCGCCCGGGTACCGGACGGCCGCGCCGAACGTGCGAAAAGCCGATCGGTCAACATGGCTCGAATTGTAACGCAGCGCGCTAGGCTCAATCGGCGTAAAAGGTGGGTATTCGCCCCGCGTTTGACGCAACTGACGACACATTCATGCATGTTTGGCGCGCGTTTTCGGTGCGTTGCAGCAATATTTCGTATTATGAGAAATCATCTCGTAATTTGAAAAATTCATTGCTAAGGCCCCGCAAGCATCTTTACAATCGCCGCAGTTAACCGCGGTCCGACTCGGTCTGCGCCGTCCATTCGTTAGAGCATTCCCAATTCAGGAGACGAGAATGTCCGCTGTGCCCGACGAAGTCATGAAATATGTCGCCGCCGAGAAAGACGACGACCCCCAGGAAACCGGCGAATGGCTCGATGCGCTCGAAGGGGTCATTTCTGCCGTCGGCCCCGACCGTGCGCATTACCTGATCGAAAAGCAGATCGAGTTCGCTCGCGTGCACGGCGAACATCTGCCGTTTTCGGCGCAGACGCCTTATATCAACACGATTCCCGTTTCGCGCCAGGCCAAGATCCCGGGCGATCAGGACATCGAGCACCGCATCCGCTCGTACACGCGCTGGAACGCGATCGCGATGGTGCTGCGCGCCGGCAAGCATACGAACGTCGGCGGTCACATCGCTTCGTTCGCCTCGGCCGCCACGCTGTACGATGTCGGCTTCAACCACTTCTGGCACGCGCCGTCGCCTGAGCATGGCGGCGACCTCGTGTTCGTGCAGGGGCATTCGTCGCCCGGTATCTACTCGCGCGCGTTCCTGCTCGGCCGCCTTACGGAGAACCAGCTCGACAACTTCCGCCAGGAAGTCGGCGGCGAGGGCATCTCGTCGTATCCGCACCCGTGGCTGATGCCGGATTTCTGGCAATTCCCGACCGTCTCGATGGGCCTAGGCCCGATCATGGCGATCTATCAAGCGCGCTTCATGAAGTACATGCAGGCACGCGGCATCGCGAAGACGGAAGGACGCAAGGTCTGGGCGTTCCTGGGCGACGGCGAAACGGACGAGCCGGAATCGCTCGGCGCGATCGGCATGGCTGGGCGCGAACGGCTCGACAATCTCGTTTTCGTCATCAACTGCAACTTGCAGCGTCTCGACGGCCCGGTACGCGGCAACGGCAAGATCATCCAGGAGCTCGAATCCGAGTTCCGCGGCGCCGGCTGGAACGTCATCAAGGTCATCTGGGGCAGCCGTTGGGATGCCTTGTTCGCCCGTGACAAGACGGGCGCGTTGATGCGCCGCATGATGGAAGTCGTCGACGGCGAATATCAAACGTACAAATCCGAATCGGGCGCGTTCGTGCGCGAGCACTTCTTCAATACGCCCGAGTTGAAGGCACTTGTCGCCGACTGGTCGGACGAAGATATTTGGAACCTGAACCGCGGCGGCCACGATCCGCACAAGATCTACGCGGCGTTCCACCAAGCGCAGCACGCCAAGGGCCAGCCCACCCTGATCCTCGCGAAGACGATCAAGGGCTATGGCATGGGCGAGGCCGGCCAGGCCATGAATATCACCCACCAGCAAAAGAAGATGCAGGTGGATCAGCTCAAGACGTTCCGCGATCAATTCCGCCTGCCGATTTCCGACGAAGACATCGTCAATGTGCCGTACTTGAAGTTCGAGGAAGGCTCGAAGGAACTCGAGTACATGCGCGCGCGGCGCCAGGAAATGGGCGGCTATCTGCCGGCACGCCGGGAGAAGGCCGAATCGCTGCCGGTGCCCGAGTTGTCCGCGTTCGAGCCGCTGCTCAAGGGCACGGGCGAAGGCCGCGAGATTTCGACGACGATGGCGTTCGTGCGGATCCTGAACATCCTGCTCAAGGACAAGCAACTCGGCAAACGTGTCGTGCCGATCGTGCCGGACGAATCGCGTACGTTCGGCATGGAGGGCCTGTTCCGCCAAATCGGCATTTGGAACCAAGACGGCCAGAAGTACGTGCCTGAGGATTCCGATCAGCTGATGTTCTACAAGGAATCGAAGACGGGGCAAATCCTGCAGGAAGGCATCAACGAGGCCGGCGGGATGTGCGACTGGATCGCGGCCGCTACGTCGTATTCGACGCACGGCGAGATCATGGTGCCGTTCTACGTCTTCTATTCGATGTTCGGCCTGCAGCGTATCGGCGATCTCGTTTGGGCGGCCGGCGATATGCGCTCGCGCGGCTTCCTGCTGGGCGGTACGGCGGGCCGTACGACGCTCAACGGCGAAGGCTTGCAGCACGAAGACGGTCACTCGCTGCTGTGGGCGCAATCGGTGCCGAACTGCCTGAGCTACGATCCGACGTTCGGTTACGAACTCGCGGTGATCATGCAAGACGGCCTGCGCCGCATGGTCCAGAACCAAGAAGACGTGTTCTATTACGTCACCGTGATGAACGAGAACTACGAGCACCCGGCGATGCCGCAAGGTGAGAACGTGGCCGCGGACATCATCAAGGGGATGTACTCGTTCAAGAAGGCAGATGCCGCCGCCAAGGGCCCGCGTGTCCAGCTGATGGGTGCGGGCACGATCCTGAACGAAGTGATCGCGGCAGCCGATCTGCTCAAGAACGACTGGAACGTCGACGCGGATATCTGGAGCGTGCCGAGCTTCACGCAGCTCGCCCGCGAAGGCCAGGACGTGGCGCGCTGGAACCTGTTGAATCCGACGGAGCCGCGCAAACTCTCGCACGTCGAGACGCTGCTCAAGGATGCCAAGGGGCCGGTGGTGGCATCGACCGACTACGTGCGTGCGCTGGCCGATCAGATCCGTGCCTACGTGCCGAATCGATTCGTCGTGCTCGGCACCGACGGCTTCGGCCGGTCGGACACGCGTGAGAAGCTGCGTCACTTCTTCGAAGTCGATCGCTACTGGGTCACCGTCGCGGCGCTCAATGCGCTGGCCGACGAAGGCACGATCGAGCGCAAGGTCGTTGCGCAAGCGCTCAAGAAGTACAGCCTCGATCCCAACAAACCCAACCCGATGACCGTTTAAGGCAGCGCCTTCTCGCGAGGCACGACGCGCCCGCCGCTCAAACACGGCGGGCGCGCCTCGCATGAGCCCTGGAGACACGAACAATGAGTGAAGCGATCGAAGTCAAAGTGCCGGACATCGGCGACTACAAAGACGTGCCCGTCATCGACATTCTCGTGAAGGCCGGCGATACCGTCGAAAAAGAACAATCCCTCGTCACGCTGGAATCGGACAAGGCAACGATGGATGTGCCGAGCCCGCAAGCGGGCAAGGTCAAGGAAGTGAAGGTCAAGCAGGGCGATTCCGTGTCGCAAGGCACGCTCATCGTGCTGCTGGAAGCGGGTGGCGCGGCGCAAGCGGCCAAGCCCGCGCAGGGCAACGGCGCCGCTGAACCGGCTCAAGCCGCGCCCGCGCCGGCACCCGCCGCCGCGCCCGCCGCGAGCGGTGGCGGCGTGCAGGAAGTGAAGGTGCCCGACATCGGCGACTTCAAAGACATTCCCGTCATCGAAGTGGCGGTGAAGGTCGGCGATCGGGTCGAGAAGGAACAGTCGCTCGTCACCCTCGAGTCGGATAAAGCGACGATGGACGTGCCGAGCTCGGTAGCCGGTATCGTCAAGGAAGTGAAAGTCAAGGTGGGCGATACCGTGTCGGAAGGCACGCTGATCGTGCTCGTCGAAGCGCAAGGCGAGGCAACTGCCGCCCCGGCCGCAGCCACCCCCGCGCCGGCCAAGCATATCCAGCCGCCCCTCGATTCGCCGCGCGAAGACACGCCGCACAGCATCCCGGCTCAGCCGTCGGCGCTCGCGCAGGCACCCGTCATCCCGGCGGGCGAGGGCGGTGCGCGCAGCCCGAGCCATGCCTCCCCGTCCGTACGCAAGTTCGCGCGCGATCTGGGCGTCGATGTGGCGCAAGTGCAGGGCACGGGGCCGAAGGGCCGCATCACGCAAGACGACATCACGGCGTTCGTCAAGGGCGTCATGACGGGCCAGCGCGCGCCCGCCGGTGCGCCGGCTGCCGCTGCCGGCGGCACGGGTGGCGGGCTCAATCTGCTGCCGTGGCCGAAGGTCGACTTCGCGAAGTTCGGCCCGATCGATCCGAAGCCGCTCTCGCGCATCAAGAAGATCTCGGGCGCGAACCTGCATCGCAACTGGGTGATGATTCCGCACGTCACGAACAACGACGAAGCCGACATCACCGAGCTCGAAGCGCTGCGCGTGCAATTGAACAAGGAAAACGAGAAGGCGGGCGTGAAGGTCACGATGCTGGCGTTCGTGATCAAGGCCGTCGTTTCGGCGCTGAAGAAATTTCCGACGTTCAACGCCAGCCTCGACGGCGATAACCTCGTCTTCAAGCAGTACTACCACGTCGGCTTCGCCGCCGATACGCCGAACGGGCTCGTCGTTCCCGTCATTCGCGACGCGGATAAGAAGGGGCTCATCGAGATCGCCAAGGAAATGGCCGAACTCTCGAAGCTCGCCCGCGAAGGCAAGCTCAAGCCGGATCAGATGCAAGGCGGTTGCTTCTCGATCTCCTCGCTCGGGGGGATCGGCGGTACGAACTTCACGCCGATCATCAACGCGCCCGAAGTGGCGATTCTCGGGTTGTCGCGCGGGGCGATGAAGCCTGTGTGGGACGGCAAGCAGTTCGTGCCTCGGCTCACGCTGCCGCTCTCGCTTTCGTACGATCACCGCGTGATCGATGGCGCGGAAGCCGCGCGGTTCAATGCGTATCTCGGTGCACTGCTTGCCGATTTCCGGCGTGTGATTCTGTGAGTGGTGGCCTCGCGGGGGCGTGGGTTCTTATTGTTCGTGATTCACGCCTCCTCGTTGAACTTGCTTTCTTAGTGGTCTGCTAGCGTTGCCCCTCCGCGGGGCGGCGGTCACTTTTCTTTGCACTTCCAAAGAAAAGTAACCAAAAGAAAGGCGCGTCCTTGGGCGGACGGCAAAGGGGATGCTGCATACGCCCCCGTTCTCCAAACAGGCCCTAGTTCAATGCTGCGAGGCTTCTTCCCTCTGCCTAGCTAAACAAGAAGGGGACGTATATGAGTCTCATCGAAGTCAAAGTACCCGATATCGGCGATTTCAAAGACGTCGATGTCATCGAGGTCAACATCAAACCCGGTGACGTCATCGAAAAAGAACAGTCACTGCTGACGCTCGAATCAGACAAAGCATCGATGGAAGTGCCCAGCGATGTCGCCGGCACCGTCAAGGAAGTGAAGGTCAAGGCCGGCGATAAGGTGTCCCAAGGCACCATCGTCGCACTCGTCGAAGCATCCGCCGCCGCCGAAGCGCCGGCTAAGAGCGCTCCGGCGCCGCAGGCGCCCGCCGCTGCGCCCGCCCCTGCATCGAAGGCTGCACCCTCCGCGCCGGCCGCTGCCCCGCAAGCCGGCAGCTTCTCCGGCTCGGCCGACATCGAATGCGACATGCTCGTGCTCGGTGCGGGCCCCGGCGGCTATTCCGCTGCCTTCCGCTCGGCCGATCTCGGCATGAAGACGGTGCTCGTCGAACGCTATTCGACGCTCGGCGGCGTGTGCCTGAACGTCGGCTGCATTCCGTCGAAGGCGCTGCTGCATACGGCGCTCATCACCGACGAGGTGGCGGCACTCGCCTCGCACGGCATCACGTTCGGCAAGCCCCAAATCGATCTCGACAAGCTGCGCGAGTTCAAATCGGGCGTCGTCAAAAAGCTGACGACGGGCCTGGCCGGCATGGCCAAGGCGCGCAAGGTCGAGGTGGTGACGGGTGTCGGCGCGTTCGTCGATCCGAACCACCTGGAAGTGCAGGGTGAAGGCGGTAAGAAGATCGTGAAGTTCAAGCAAGCGATCATCGCAGCCGGCTCGCAAGCGGTGAAGCTGCCGTTCATGCCGGAAGACCCGCGCGTCGTCGATTCGACGGGCGCACTCGAACTGCGCCAGCTGCCCAAGCGCATGCTCGTGATCGGCGGCGGCATCATCGGCCTCGAAATGGCAACGGTCTACTCGACGCTCGGCGCCGAGATCGACGTCGTCGAAATGATGGACGGCCTGATGATGGGCGCGGACCGCGATCTCGTGAAGGTCTGGGAAAAGTACA
>JBQCDS010000387.1:0-22417 GCA_051961035.1 Trinickia sp.
GTCGTGAACGAGATCAACCGCCTCCAAGACACGATGACGCCGTCAATGAACGCGCAGTTGGTATGGCACGTGTGGCGCCGCATCATGCGCGAGCCCGCGTTGCACGAGGCGCTGTTCACTGCCGGCAGCCAGGCGAATGCGGGGAGCCTCGCCGGCTTCGGGCTATCGGAAGAGGCGCTCGGCGCCGCGCTGGCCTACGCGCGCCACGCCGATCGCGCCCGCTGGTTCGTCACCAACTACCGGTTCCGGCTCACCAACTCGTTCCTCAATGCGTTGGAGACGGGCGCGCCGCTCACGCTGCGCGGCCTGCTGGCGTTGGATTGCGACATCCAAGCGCTCGCTCGCCGGTTCCTCGATCGCTGTGAATGGAAGGACTACGGCCCCTATGTCCACGCCTATTGCCGCGATGCATTGTCGTTCCTGCGGCAGGCACTCGACAAAGCGCACTTGGCCAGGCTTGGCGAACTCATCGCATTCGAACAGCGAAGCGTCGATTGGCTCATGGGGATCAGCGAGCGAAGTGCGGCGGGCGCGGCGGGCGCAGCGGGCACATTTCGCTCGACCGTCGAAGAACGTCGGCCCGGACAGATCGCACGCACGCCGTTCGCCTGCCATCACCGCACCGGCGCCAAGCTCTCGACTTGGCTGCGTGACAAGGCGCTGCTGGGCAAGGTGCCGCTCGAACCTGGCGTCGAGGACTACATCATCTATCTCAAGGACGCCGAGAGCGCGGTCCGATTCGCACGCGTGCCGGCTCGCGCGGCGCTCATCTACGACGCGCTCGACGAGCCGCGCACGCGCGAGGCGATATCTGAGGCACTCCAACGTCGTGGTGCCGCACCCTGGGTGGACCACGACGACGAATGTCTGGCGTTGCTGGAACGGTGCAATGCTTTGAGGATGAACAGCGCGGCGGTGGCCTCATGAGCTGGTCGGCCCACTTTTGGATCCGGTCGGCCGGCTTCACGTTCGGCGACGTGGATGCGCTCGCGCTGAAAGCGGACGTCGACGGCCAAGTCGAACTCTGGCTACGTTCCCGCGACGCACTTGCCGGTCATGAAGCGCGACTGCTCGATCTCGCGCGCGAGCACGCACCCGAATCGCTCGCGCGCTTGGAGCGGCGCTGCGCCGCAGGCGCGCCGCTCGACGTGTCCGAATTGGCGGCACCGATACGCGCGACGGCTGCGCCGCTCGTCGACATGCGCGCGGCCGCGCTCGCGAGCCGCGACGCCTGTCGGCAAGCACTGCACGACGCCTACACGAATGAGATCGCGGCGATCCGACGACGGCTCGTCGAATTCTTCCGCGACGACGCCGCGCGCGAAGCGCTGTATCTGTCGAATCCCGAGTCGCTGCTGCGTATCGATGCGCTCGCCGGCACCGACGGCGAACGTGTCGATTCTCGCGCGAGGCAGCGCTATCGCCTGGCATGGAATTACCTTCAAAGGCTCTGTACGAAGAACGACACGGCAAGCTTCTTTGGGCCGATCGCTTGGGGCTGCTTCGCAGGCGATCGCGCGCCGAATATCGTCGTGCGCCAAACGCAAGAACCGTGGCTTGCCGCGCGCAAGACGTTCTTCGAACATTGGGTGATTGCGCGCTTATGCGATAGCGTCGCCTCCGATGCGGCGCTGGCGGACAGCGTGCCTTTGACGCTCAATCCCGGCTGCGATCTGCGTGGCGCGCGCCTGCATGTGCCGGTCGGCAAATCGGTCACGCTCGACGCGTTGAGCGTGCGGCTCATCGAGATCGCCGCGAGCGCGCAGCCACCCGCCTCGGCCAACACAATCCTCGCTCGCCTGTATCAATCGGGACATGCCGGCCACCCATCGCGCCAGTGTCTCGATGCGATGCGCGCCAAGCACGTGCTGGAACCCGCGTTCGAACTCGCGCCGGGAACGGCCATGCCTATCCGCCGTCTGCAGGACGCGATCTCGACGCTCGATGCCCCCGATTCGGCGAAGTCCCGCTGGGTCGAAGCCTGCGCGCAACTGGACTCGTTGCGCATGCGCTTCGAGCGCGGCGATCTCGATGCGCGCCGCCTTGCACTCGACGAAATGGGTGTGCTGCTGACGGACCTCGGCGTGGATCTATCGCGTGAACAAGGGCAAATGTACGTGGGACGGTTCCCCGTCTACGAGGATTGCGCGCGCAATCTGGAAGTCGAACTCGGCGGCGAGCTTGCCAGCACCATGAAGCGCGAATTTGAGCCTGTCATGCGTTTGTATGAATGGCTCATGCGCACGCTGGCCGTGCGCTTGCACGATCGATATCTCGAGCGTTGGCGCGCCATGTCGCCAGCCGGCGAAAGCGTCGACTTCCTCGCCTTCGCGGCCGCGTTGAAAGACGAGGACGTGCAGGCATCGGTGGCCGAACCGGTCCGCGCCATGTTGCGCGACGGTTGGGCTCGGGCGTGTGCGCGTCATGCCGATTCGGAGGAGATCCGCCTGACCGAAGCCGATCTCGCATGGCTGCTCGACACGCTCTACGACGTGGAGCCGCGTGCACGCTTGGCCGACGCGCTCGCCGCCCGCGTCGACTCGCCCGATTTCATGGTGGCGGCATCGAGCGTCGAGGCCATCAATCGCGGGGCGTACCGGATCGTCATTGGGGAAGTTCACCCGGCGGTTCATACGGTGTCCCAGCCTGTCGCACAGCCGTTTTGCCCCTATGCCGAGGAAATACGCGGGCAGGTTCAGGCGCTGCTGTCCCCGGCGACACTCGTCGCGGCCGATTCGCCTCGCACGTACCAGCGCTCGCACATCGACTGGCTCGACGTGCCCGCCTTGCGGCAGTTGGAACTTCCGGGTGGAGGCGCGAGAGTGGATCGCGCGCGACGCGTGCGGGCGGGCGCCGTGTCCGTATCGCTAATCAACGGGTGGCTGACGTGCCGCGACCGTGAGAGCGGCTTCCAGGAAGCCTTCTTGACCGTCATGCCGACCGCGTTGCAGCGCCTCGGTTTCGCGCTCGCGGGCGAATTGATCGGCCAGCGAGAGCCACGGCGTATCGTGTTCGGTCGCGTCCTCATCAAACGCCGCACTTGGTGCATCGATCGCGGTTTCCCCGCCGCTTCCGATAACCCGTTCGAACAGGCGGACGACTATCTGGCCTGGCGCGGCTGGGCGCGCAACCAGCGGCTGCCCCGCCATGTGTTCGTGAAGTGCGCGAGCGAGCCGAAGCCGGTCTTCGTCGACTTCAACAATCCCTTTGCGATCGACCTGTTGGCGAAGTGGGCAAAGAAGGGCGAGCCGCTCAGCTTTTCCGAAATGCGGCCCGCGCCCGACGAACTCTGGCTGAGCACCGAACGAGGCAGCTATTGCTGCGAATTTCGCACGTCTTATGTCCGCTCGCCAGGCGCGGGCGGCAGCGAAACATCGAGTGCATCCGATACGGCGGATCGTGCGGTGACGGACACGCTCGCCGTGTGACGAGATCGAAGGAAACGGTCATGAAGAATCTTTCCGAAACCGCGCCGGGCTCCGTGCGGCAGTCGTTGGAGCGCTCGATGCCGTCGATCGTCGTCGGCGTGCTCCTGCCGTTCGCTCTGGCGCACTTCCTCTCCTATCTCTATCGCAACGTCAATGCGATCGTCTACCCGGCACTGTCGCGCGAACTCGGGTTCGGCGCAAGCGCATTAGGCTGGCTCACGAGTACCTACCTGCTCGCTTTTGCGCTCGCGCAGTTGCCGATCGGCGTGATGCTCGACCGTTTCGGCTGTCGCCGGGGGCAGGCCCCGCTGCTCATCGTCGCCGCCATCGGCTCGCTCGTGTTCGCCCACGCGCATTCACTGGTCGAACTCACGGTGGGGCGTGCTTTGATCGGCTTCGGCGTCGCGGGCTCGCTCATGGCCGCGATCAAAGCCTGTTCGCAGTGGCTCCCGGCGGACCGGCTGCCGCTGGCCACCGCGATGCTGCTGTCGGTTGGGGGACTCGGTGCGATGGCCTCGACGACGCCGGTGCACGCGGCGCTGCGGTACATCGATTGGCGCGAGGCCTTCGTCATTCTGGCCGCCTGCACTGTTTTCGTCAGCGCGCTCATTTTTCTCGTCGTGCCGGAGCGCCCTTCGTCGCTCAAGGCCACGCACATGGCCGATCTGTGGCGCGATGTGGCGCAACTCTTTCGCAGTGGGACGTTTTGGCGTCTGTCGATGTATTCGATCTTCGCCCATGCGACGTATATGGCCGTACAAGGACTTTGGATGGGGCCGTGGCTCTCCGACGTCGGGCGGCTCACCGGCAATCAAACCGCCGCCGTGCTGATGGCGGGAACGGTCATGATGGTGGCCGGTTCGCTTTCGTTCGGGTGGCTGACGGACTATCTCAAGCGCTTTGGCATTCGCCCGTCGACCGTATGCGGCGGCGGCATCGCGCTGTTCATGGCCTGCCAGGCCTTGATGATTGTCGGCGGCGCGGGCGCGCCGCTTTTCGTCGCGTGCGGATTCACGTTCTTCGGAACGGCGACGACGATGAATTACGCCATCATCGCCCAAAGCGCACCGGTTCACTTGACGGGCCGCGTCAGCACGTCCTACAACCTGCTCGTGTTCTTGCTGGCTTTCGCCGTCCAGGCAGGCTTGGGCGCGATCATCTCGCATTGGCCGAGACACGGCGGCGCCTATCCCGTCCACGCTTACCAATGGGCACTCGGCATCAATCTGTTGCTGCAATGCCCCGGCCTTTTGCTATGGATGACGTTCAAACCATGCGCACGCGCCGGCGCGCGTTCCACGTAAAACGTCGCATTCTCGCTGATTCGAACAATTTCGATAATTTGGAAAATAAGCGAGCGCTTTATTGGAGCGCACCGTTTTTGTCGATCCTTTGCTAACATCCTTTTCCTGAGCAGAACGAGGGCTCGCGCCGTTCCCTCCGTTTCGCCGCGAATTGCGCACGACCGTGGCCATGAGAGAGGCCGCCAAGAACGTGAACATTAAAAAAGGCAAGGAGATCGGTCCAATGACGCCCGCACGCCTGGACTTCAGGAATCCCCAAAACCGACGAGCGACGCTCGGGGCCGGCGAAGTGGTCACGAGCGATGGGCTCGGATGGGAGTCCCTCTATTTCGAGCACCGCCGCGCGGATGCATTCGAAACGACGGAGCACGTGATCGACGAGCACTATCTGATGGTCAAGCTCAATCCGTTGTCCAAAGCCGAGCGGTGGATCGACGGCGTATCGCGCGAGGAAACGCAGCGGCGCGGGGCCGCCGTCTACGTGCCGAACGGCTGTCCTCACCGCGTGCGGTACCGGGGCTTCATGGGCAGCTTGAACATCATGACGCTGCGCCCGTCCCTCGTGAATGAAATTGCCGACGATCTCGGCGTCAAGCATTTCGCGGCCCGGCCGCAATTCGCCGACGGCGAAAACCGGCTCCTGCTCGAAATTTCGGAAACGTTGTATGCGGAGATCCGCGACGGCAATCCACACGGCCGGTTGTTCGCGGATATCTACGCGAGAACCATCGCGGCGCATCTCGTGAGCCAATTTTGCCGCCAGGAAAGCCGACCCGGGCGAGAATCCGCGCTCGGCGCGGCAAAGTTGAGGCGCCTCGAGGAATACATCGCAGCGAATCTTTGCAGCCCGATCAGCCTGGCGGATCTGGCCGCGCAATTCGGACTCAGCGAGTACTACTTCTGTAGGCAGTTCAAAGAGGCGACGGGCATATCGCCGTACCAATACGTATTGAAAAAACGGATTGAATTCGCCTGTCGCGAGTTGCGGCGCGACGACATGTCCATCCAAGACATCGCATTCGCAAGCGGCTTCGGGGATCCCGTCCAATTCTCCAAGCAATTCCGGCGTTTGCATGGCATTCCGCCCAGCACCTATCGGGCACGCTATACCGGCGCCGAACGGATCGCCGGCGGCGCGCGCTGATCGCTCCGATTTCGCTAGTCGGCTCGTCGAATCATCGTGCGGCCATGCCGCGCCGCGATCTTCCGCCCATTGGAAAAAACTAAGGCAAGAATCGACGGGTGGTGCAACTTCGCCACGGTGGCCTCGCCCGGCGACGCACTAGCATAAGCCGCTGTTATGCGCTTTTCGTGGCCTTCCTCCCCTTTTCCTTGTTCCGGTCATAAAACGATGAATACAACAGAGACGATCGAACCCATCCTCGGCAAACACACGGTCAAGACACCGGAAGACTTTCGCAATATGCCGCCGGAGTATCAGCAATTGGCGACGCACTTGATGCTCGTCCACACGGAAGGGGAGCTCACGGGCGCGGACGACTACACGCAGGTCTTCTACAACCTCGCACCCAACGCGGCGGAAAAGCTCGTGTGCTGCGAGCGCGCCTCGGAAGAAGTACAGCACTATGAATTGAGCGCGGCCGTGCTGCACGGTATTGGCGTGGATACGCAAGCCATGCTCGAGCAGCACTTTCTCGAGCGTCCGTATTACGCGAACGAACTCGTGCGCGGCGTGAAGACGTGGATGGAGCGCGGCATCTTTTCGTTTCTCGGCGAGGCGGTGGTGCTCGAGCATCTGCTGGAGTTTCAGGACTCCAGCTACGAGCCGTTCAGCGAGATCTTCGTCAAGCAAATCATCAAGGACGAACATGTGCATGTGGCGCACGGCTATCGGATCGTGCGCGACGCCTGCGCGACCGATGCGGGGCGTGCGCAAGCGCAAGCCGCGCTCGATCGCCTATGGCCGCATGTGCTGGCGCTGTTCGGCCGCGACGACTCGCGCCGCTCGCGGCTCTATGTGAAATGGGGATTGCGCAAGACGACCAACGGCGAACTGCGCAAGAACTTCCTGCGCAAAACGCTGCCTCGTCTGGAGTCGCTACGGCTCACGGTGCCGGAAATGCAATCTTCGATCACGTTTCCTGCGAGCCACTGACATGAGCGAGCTCAGAGACATGCATGCACAGCGCAAAGCGCTGATCGCCGAGCGTTTGCCTGCGCTTCTTGCGGCAGATGCCGAACTCGCTCGCCGGTTCTCCGACGTGCGCGGCTTCTCCGCGCGCGTGCGGGCGTGCGAATACCATTTGACGAACGCCTGCAACATCCGCTGCCAGGGATGCTGGTTCTTCGAGTTCGGTCACGACAAGGCGGCCAAGGAGAACAAGGATATCGAGGCCTGGCGCGCATTCGCGAAGAACGAGCGCGCACGACGCGTCAACTGCGCGCTGTTGATCGGTGGCGAACCCACACTCTTTCCGCAGCGCGTGGAGGCGTTCATCGATGCGATGCGCTTCGTGTCGATTTCGACGAACGGGCTCGAGCCGTTTCCGAACATCGACCCGTTCCGCAACGTAACCGTATTCATCTCGCTGTTCGGCGGCGGCCCGCTCGATGACGAATTGCGCGCGATCAAACCGGGCGGCCGCCGCTTCACGGGGCTATTCGATACCGCGTTGAGCAACTATCGAAACGATCCGCGCGCGACGTTCGTATTCGCTGTCACCGAAGATGGCTTCGCTCACATCGAGCCGACGGTCGAAAGAATTCGCGATAACGGCAATGCGGTGAGTTTCAATTTCTACAGCAAATACAACACGGGGCATCCGCTGCGCATGGCTAACGGGCGGCGGCTGCTCGCCGAAATGCTGCGCGTGAGAGAAGCGTACCCCGGCACCGTGCTCAATCATCCCGCGCATATCGAGGCCATGGTGACCGGCCGCGCCTGGTGCGGCGAATTCGGCTACGACACCTGCCCGAGCGTGAGCCAGGATCATCCGGACAATGCCGAGCGATTGAACAACGGCCATCCCGCGCTGCCGTTCTTCAACACATGGAAGGCTGACTTGGAAACGCTCGAGCGCTGCTGCACTTCCGGGCATTGCGGCGATTGTCGCGACAGTCAGGCCGTCTATAGCTGGATGATGGTCAATCTCGCGCGTTCGCTCGACAGCGTCGACACGTTGCGCACGTGGGTGGAAGTGGCCGAGAGTTATTGGAGCCAATTTATTTGGTCGCCGTATCGCGAACGCGCGGCGGTGGGTGGCATGGCATGCGCGCAAGCGCCCGCTAGCGAAGGGGCATTCGCGTGTCCGTGACAGCCGTGAGGGGCGAAGGCGCGCTTGCGATCCCGTTGTCGTTAAAAGAGCGGCGCCTGTGGTGTGCGCATCTGTCGAAGATGGCGATCCTCGATCATCTCGGCGTACGGTTGGATCTCGACGATGAGCACGCGGTGCGTCTCACGCTTGTGCACCGCACGCCGGCGCACGACGGCGGTTTGGGCTCGCATGCGCTCAACGGCGCCATGATCTCCGGCATGATCGATTGCGCGATGTCGATCGCGGGCATCTTGCATTTCCGTGGCCGCACGTGCGGGACGATGCATCTGTCCATCCAATTCATGAAGGCGGTACGCGAGCCGCATCCGGTCGTCGAATGCCGGGCGATTCGCCGCGCCCCGTCGGTCGTGTTTGTCGAGGCGCGTCTATTGGGCCGCAATCGCCGTTGCGATGTGTTGGCAACCGGCATGGTGGGCACGACGCAATCGGCTCGCGACGCGGGCGCCGATGCGGCGAACTGGCTGGCGCCGGCCGGCATGATGGAGCAGGAGCAGGAGCCGCAGCCGGCTTACGACGGGATGGAGCCGGCGTGATCGCGCATACGATGATGAACATGCCGCTGACCGTCGGCGGCATGTTGGCGCATGCGCGTCGCGTGCATGCGAACGTCGAGATCGGTTCCACATGAGCGTCGCGACGCGCTCGCCGGACCGCAGGCCCAGCGCTTGCAGCGCGCTCGCGAGGCACGCCACGGGATCCGCGAACCGGCCCACGGTGTCTCGACGCCACGTTCGATCGGGCAGCCGAGACGCGCAGCCCAATGGCGACGATGCGTAAGGCGCTTATCGTCGCAGCAGTCGCAGCCCGTTCGCGACGACGATCAAGCTTGCGCCCGTATCGGCGAACACAGCCATCCACATCGTCCCCAAGCCCGCCAGCGTCAACGCCAAGAACACTGCCTTGATCGTCAGCGCAAACACGATGTTCTGAACCAGCACCGCGTAGGTCGAGTGCGACAAGCGCACGAACGCCGGGATCTTGCGCAAATCGTCGTCCATCAGCGCCACGTCGGCCGTTTCGATCGCCGCATCGCTCCCCATCGCGCCCATGGCGAAGCCGATTCTGGCGCGCGCGAGCGCGGGCGCATCGTTGATGCCGTCGCCCACCATGCCCACCGCACTGCCGTCGGCCGAGAGCGATTCGATCGCGCGCAGCTTATCGAGCGGCAGTTGATCGCCGCGTACATCGTCGATACCGACTTCGTCCGCGATGGCGCGCGCGGTGTGCGCATTGTCGCCGGTCAGCATCGCCGTGCGAATACCGAGCGCGTGCAACTGCGCGAGCGCCGCACGGCTCGTCTGCTTGACCTTGTCGGCGACGGCGAACAAGGCTAGCACGCGCGCTTCGTCCGTCAGCAGCACGACCGACCGGCCCAATCGCTCCAGCTCGGCCGCGCGCCGCTCGATGGCGGGCGTCAGGCATTGTCGTTCGCGTGCGAGCCGTGCGTTGCCGAGCCAATAGCGCGCGCCTTCGATCGCGCCTGTCACGCCCCGGCCAGGCAGTGCCTCGAACGCGTCGATGCAAGCCGCCGGCCGGGCCTCGTCGTGCTCGCCCGCCAGTACCGCTGCCTTAGCGATCGCGCGCGATACCGGGTGATCGGAACGCCCCGCGAGCGCAGCCACGATGCGCCGACATTCGACGGCCGATACATCGGCTTGCGGCTCGAAATCGGTTTCGGCCGGTGCACCCGTCGTGATCGTGCCGGTCTTGTCGAGCGCGAGCCAAGCGAGTTTGCGCCCCTGCTCCAAATAGACGCCGCCTTTCACGAGGATGCCGCGCCGCGCGGCTGCGGCAAGCGCGCTCACGATCGTAACCGGCGTCGAAATGACCAGCGCGCACGGGCACGCGATCACGAGCATGACAAGCGCGCGATAAATCCACTCGCGCCACATCGCGCCCGCCACCAGCGGCGGGACGACCGCGACGAGCAGCGCGCAAACGAAGACGATCGGCGTGTAGACGCGGGCGAAACGATCGACGAAACGCTGTGTGGGCGCGCGTTTGCCCTGCGCCTGCTCGACCGCATGGATGATGCGCGCGAGCGTCGTTCCGTCGGCACTCGCGCTGACGCGATATTCGAACGAGCCGGCCTCGTTGATCGTGCCCGCGAACACGGCATCGCCGGGGCCCTTGTCGACGGGCAGGCTCTCGCCCGTGATCGGCCCTTGATTCACGCTCGATTCGCCGAGCACCACTTCGCCATCCAGCGCGATGCGTTCGCCCGGCGCCACGCGCACGCGCGCGCCGATGGGCACTGTCCTCGCTTCGACGTTCGCCCAGCTCCCATCGCCCTGCTGCACGGTCGCTGTCTCGGGGGCCAACTGCATCAGCGCGTGAATCGCGTTGCGCGCGCGATCGAGCGACATGGCTTCGATCCGCTCGGCGAGCGCGAAGAGCACCATCACCATCGCCGCCTCGGGCCACTGGCGCAAGGCCATGGCCCCGGTCACGGCGATGCTCATCAACGCATTGATGTTGAGGTTGCCGTGGCGAATCGCGATCCACCCCTTGCGATACGTGCCAAGTCCGCTCAGCGCAAGTGCGAACCCGGCGCAGCCGCCTGCGAGCCACGGCGAGAGCCCGAACCAAGTCGCCGCTTCCGACATGACGGCCGCCAGCGCGGCCAACGCGAGCGGCCACCACGGACGCGCCGGTTCGATGACAGGCGCGGCCGGCGATTGCGCATCGGGCAGTTCCGGTACGAAACCGAGCGAGCGGATCGCATCGAGCAGCGCAGGCTCCGCGCCCGGCGCATGCACGACCGTCAGTGTGCGCTGCATGAGATTGAAGTCGAGGCCCGTGACGCACTCCATGCCGTCGAGCTTGCCGCGGATGAGCGCCTCCTCGGTCGGACAATCCATCTGCATGATGCGGATCGTCGTCTCCATGCCGTCGGCACGCTTGGCGGCGGCAGGCAACGGAGCTAGGACGGACGCATCGTGCGTGCAGCAGCCGTCGTGAGCGTGGTTCGCATGGGGGCGATCGTCGTGGGCCGTATGGTCGCAACAAGCGGCCGGCAGGGGCTCGTGCTCGTGCGCATGGCCACAGCCATGCGAATGATGATGGTGCTGGGAGCCGCTATCGCCGCCTTGATGCGCGTGTCCGGCCTCGGCGCGGTGCTCGTGGTCCGCGCGTTGCAATCGCGTCATGGAGATACCCTCGGAAAACCATTGGAGTACAGTAAACACCTTGTAGCCACTCCAAGGTCAACCCGTGACCGCTGCGAGACTGCCATGAAAATCGGCGAATTGACGAAAGCCGCTCATTGCACGACCGAGGCCATCCGCTTCTACGAGAAAGAGGGGCTGATGCCGGATGCCCAGCGTACGCAGGCCAACTACCGCAGCTACGGGCCCGAGCATATCGAGCGGCTGCGTTTCATCCGCAACTGCCGTGCGCTGGATATGACGCACGATGAAATCCGCACGGTACTGCGTTTGATGGACTGCCAGTCGGATCGATGCGAGTCGATCGACGCGCTGCTCGATGCGCACATCGGCCATGTCGATACGCGCCTGGCCGAACTCCAACATCTGAAAGCTCAATTGATCGAACTGCGCGAGCAATGCAAGGGTGGGGGTACCGTCGATGCATGCGGCATCGTGCACGGGCTCGCTACCATGGAAACGCTGCCCGCGCCGGCCAAGCTGACGCACGTCGGTTGACCCGCCCCACTCAGCTCACGCGCCTTGCGATGCGTTCAGCGCACCGGCTGTGCTTGGCTAATGCTGGCCGGCATGCGCGTGGCAGCGCGGTGCCGTAAACGATGAAGCCCCGCAGGCCGGCGGCGGCCAGCGGGGGGATTTGGGGGGCGCCCCAGAGGCGATGCGCTCAGCGGCGATGCGCGATGACGCTTACTTCGCGCCGATGCTTTGCAGCGGCTTCCACTGGCCGTTTTCGACCTTGTAGATCGTGATGCCGCCGTTCTTCAGATCGCCGTGTTCGTCATAGGCGAGGTGCGTCGTCGTCACGCCGGGCATCTCCGTCTTCGCGAGTGCCGGCAGATACTTTGCCGGATCGGTGGAGTTGGCCTTCTTCATGGCCGTCAGCAGCGCCATCGTGCCGTCGTAGGCGTACGGCGAGTACGTTTCGACGTCGGTGCCAAACGCCTTCTTGTACTTCGCGACATACTGGGCGCCGCCGGGCATGTCGGCAAGCGGCAGGCCTGCGAGCGAGGCGTACGTGCCCTCGGCGGCCGGACCGGCGATCTTCAGGAAGTCGGGCGTGTGAAGCATTTCGCCGCCCATCAGCGGCATCTTCATCGCCAGCGACTTCATTTGCTTCGCCATCGGCGCAGCTTGCGCGTCGGCGCCGCCGTAGTAGATCAGGTCGGGGTTGGCAGCCTTGAGCTTCGTCAAGATGCCCTTGAAGTCGACGGCCTTGTCGTTCGTGAATTCACGGTCGACGATCGTCGCCCCAGCGGCCTTCGCGGCCTTTGCGAATTGATCTGCCAGACCCTGGCCGTATGCCGTGCGGTCATCGACGATCGCGATCTTCTTCATGTGCAGGTTCTTCACCGCGAACGTGCCCGCGACCGAACCTTGCTGCGTATCGGACGTCATCATGCGGAACGTCGTCTTGAACCCTTGCTGCGTGTACTCGGGCGCCGTTGCCATCGCAACCTCGGGGATGCCCGCGTTCGCGTAGATGCGCGAAGCCGGGATCGTCGTGCCCGAGTTGAAGTGGCCGATCATGCCCTTGATGCCGTCGTCGACGAGCTTTTGCGCAACCGTCGTACCGGTGCGCGGGTCAGCTTGGTCGTCGGCCGAGTCGAGCACGAACTGGACTTGCTTGCCGCCGATCACGGGCTTCGTCGCGTTCATGTCGGAAATGGCGAGCTTCACGCCGTTTTGGAAGTCGGCGCCGTAGTGCGCTTGCGGGCCGGTCATCGGGCCGGCAAAACCGATCTTCACTTGTTCTGCTTGCTGCGCGTTTGCGGTCCCCACCAGCGACATTGCCGCAACGAGCGTCGCGCCTGCCAGCGTTTTGATTTTGTGCTGCATAGCTTCTCCTAGATACCAAGGTAGTTGGGAGCGATTCCGGGGTCACCGCGCCGCTCCCGGTTTGATCACATCGACAAGGGTTGCTTAGCCGATCGTCATCAAATTCGCATTGCCGCCCGCCGCCGCCGTGTTCACGCTCACCGAGCGTTCCGTCAACAGCCGTTCCAGCGCGTAATCTTCGTCGCCGTTCTCGAGCGCGTGGGTCGAGACGCCCTGCACCGAAACGATCGGGCCCGGACGCTTGGCCACTTCCTTCACGAGCGCGAGCAATTCGTCGCTGTCGCCCTCGAACAGCACGGCGTCGAACGGCGCGTCGGCGCTCTTTTGCACATCGGCGAACGGTTTCAGTTGCGCCGGCAGTGCCGCGACAAGCGCCTCGCCCGCCGCCCCGGAAAACACCGCCCGGTTGCCCGTCGCGAGCACCGCCGCGAACTGCGCACGCGCGCCGCTCGCCGTCGAAGGCACGCAGGATACCGTGCCGCGGGCGCCGAGCGTGTAGGTGTTGCGTTCGCCCGTGGGGCCCGGCAACACGGCCGTGGCACCGGCCGGCATATTTGCGAGATAGCCGTCGCAGCGCGCGGCAAGCGCGGGTTGCCTTTCGGCGATCAGCCAGTCGCGCAGCGCGGTGAGGGCAGCACGAGCCGAACCCGGCGCGCTCGTTTTCTCTTGTTCCGCCGCACCCTCGGGCATGAGCGAAGCCGCGAGCGACTTCGGCAGGCCGGACGGACGCTTGGCCAGCAGGCGCTGTAGATAAAGCGCGCCACCCGCCTTCGGCCCCGTGCCCGAGAGCCCTTCGCCGCCGAACGGCTGCACGCCGACCACCGCGCCGATGACGTTGCGATTCACATAGATGTTGCCGACGTGAGCGCGGGAGATGACGTGCGCGATCGTTTCGTCGATGCGCGTATGGATCCCGAGCGTGAGACCGTAACCCGTCGCGCGAATTTGCTCGAGCAGCGTGTCGAGGCCGCTGCGGCGATAGCGAATCACATGCAGCACGGGGCCGAACACTTCGCGCTTCAGTTCGTCGACGTTGTCCAGCTCGATGAGCGTCGGCGGCACGAACGTGCCGGCCGCGCAGTGCTCAGGCAGCGGCAGCTGCGTGACCGAGCGCCCCTTCTCGCGAAGCGCGGCCACGTGAGTGTCGATCGTGCGCTTGGCTTCGGCGTCGATGACGGGGCCGACGTCCGTCGACAAACGATCGGGATTGCCGACGGTGAGCTCGTGCATCGCGCCCTTGAGCATCGTCAGCGTGCGATCGGCGACGTCGTCTTGCAGACACAGCACGCGCAGCGCCGAGCAGCGCTGGCCGGCCGAATCGAAGGCCGACTGCATGACGTCCGCGACGACTTGCTCCGCGAGCGCCGACGAATCGACGATCATCGCGTTCTGCCCGCCCGTCTCGGCGATCAGCGGGATCGGCTTGCCTTCCGGATCCAGGCGAGCGGCGAGCGTCTTGTTGATGAGGCGTGCGACTTCCGTCGAGCCCGTGAACATGACCGCACGCGTGCGGGAATCGCCGACGAGCGCGGCGCCGACCGTCTCGCCATCGCCCGGCAACAGTTGCACCGCACCGGCGGGCACCCCGGCTTCGCGCAACAGACGCACCGCTTGCGCGGCGATCAGCGGCGTTTGCTCGGCGGGCTTGGCGAGCACCGTGTTGCCGGCCGCGAGCGCGGCGGCCACTTGGCCCATGAAAATCGCGAGCGGGAAGTTCCACGGGCTGATGCAAACCACCGGGCCGAGCGGCCGATGCGTATCGTTCGAGAATTCCTCGCGGATTTGCGCGGAGTAGTAGCGCAGGAAATCGACGGCTTCGCGAATTTCCGCGATCGCGTTCGGCAGCGACTTGCCGGCTTCACGCACGATCAGGCCCATCAGCGTGTGCATCTGCGCTTCGAGCAGATCGGCGGCACGCGCGAGGCAATCGGCGCGCGCGTGAACGGGCGTGGCTTGCCAGATGGGCGCGCTGGCGACAGCGGCAGCCAGCGCCGCGCTGACGTCGTCACGCGTGGCTTCCACGACGGTGCCGACGATGTCGCGATGGTCGGCCGGATTGCGCACGACATGCTCGCTGCGGCCCACCGCGCTCGACGCAGCCAATTCGCCGCTTTCCAGCATCGGGGCCGCGCGCCACGGATGATGCGCGCTTGCCAGCAGGGCCGACGACAACGACGCGAGGCGATGTTCGTTCGACAGATCGAGGCCCATCGAATTGGCGCGCTCGTCGCCGAATAGATGGCGCGGCAGCGGGATTTTCGCGTGCGGCGCACCGAGCGGCACGATGTTCGATGCTTCGTCAACGGGATCGGCCACGAGCGAGGCGACGGGCACGGTTTCGTCGGCGATGCGATTGACGAACGACGTGTTCGCACCGTTTTCGAGCAGGCGGCGCACGAGATACGCGAGCAGCGTTTCATGCGTGCCGACCGGCGCGTAGATGCGGCACGGGCGGTTCAACTTCTCGCGGCCGGTGACTTCTTCGTAAAGCGGCTCGCCCATGCCGTGCAGGCATTGGAACTCGTACTGGCCCGGGTAATAATTGTGCCCGGCCAAGTGATAAATGGCCGCGAGCGAATAAGCGTTGTGCGTCGCGAACTGCGGGTACACGGCGTCGGGCGCGCCAAGCAGCTTCTTCGCGCAGGCGAGATACGAGACGTCCGTGTAGACCTTGCGCGTATAGACGGGATAGCCTTCGAGCCCGTCGAGCTGCGCGCGCTTGATCTCGCTGTCCCAATAGGCGCCCTTGACGAGGCGCACCATGATCCGATGACGGCTGCGGCGCGCGAGATCGACCACGTAGTCGATGACGAACGGGCAGCGCTTTTGATAAGCCTGCACGACGAATCCGATACCGTTCCAGCCGGCCAGTGCGGCATCGAAGCACAGTGCCTCCAGCAGATCCAGCGAGAGCTCGAGGCGGTCGGCTTCCTCGGCGTCGATATTGAGGCCGATGTCATAGCGGCGAGCGAGGATGGCGAGCGAGCGCACGCGCGGCAGCAACTCGCTCATCGTGCGCTCTTGCTGCGCGCGCGAATAGCGCGGATGCAGCGCCGAGAGCTTGATCGAGATGCCGGGGCCTTCGTAGATGCCGCGGCCGCCGGCCGCTTTGCCGATGGCGTGGATCGCTTGTTCGTACGACGCGTAGTAGCGCTGCGCGTCTTCCTCGGTCGTGGCCGCTTCGCCGAGCATGTCGTACGAATAGCGGAAGCCGCGCGCTTCGAATTTGCGGCTGTTCGCGAGCGCTTCGGAAATCGTTTCGCCCGTGACGAACTGCTCGCCCATCAAGCGCATCGCCATATCGACGCCCTTGCGGATGAGCGGCTCGCCGCCCTTGCCGATCAGGCGCGTGAGCGCCGAGGACAACCCCGCTTCGCTGTTGGTCGTCACGAGCTTGCCCGTGATCATGAGCCCCCAGGTAGCCGCGTTGACGAACAACGAAGGCGCATGGCCGACGTGCGACTTCCAATCGCCCTTGCTGATCTTGTCGCGAATGAGCGCGTCGCGCGTCGCACGATCGGGAATGCGCAGCAGCGCTTCGGCCAGGCACATCAGCGCGACGCCTTCCTGGCTCGACAGCGAGAATTCGTGGATGAGCCCTTCGACTCCGCCGCCCGTGCGCTTGCCGCGCAGCGTTTCGACGAGCTTTGTCGCCATTTTGCCGACATCCGCCGACAGCTGCTCGGGCAGTCGCGCCTCGCCGATCAAGAACGGCACGCACTCAGGCTCGGGACGCCGATACGCGGCGGTGATCGCCGCGCGCAACACCGATTGCGGCTGCACGTTCTGCGCGAAGTCGAGGAACGGATGCGGCGCACCGTCTTCCTCGTGCTCGGCAGCATGGCTTTCGCCTAGATCGCCAAGGCTCGACGCGCCTGAAAGCTCAGGGGGCAATTGCCCGTGTTCGATCTTTTCGAGGTAAGCGAAGATCGCCTGCTTGATGAGCCAATGGGGCGTGCGCTCGAGGCGGGCGGCAGCCTCTTTGAGGCGGGTGCGGAGGAGGTCGTCGACTTTGACGCCAAGGGTAGTACTGGCCATGGTTTCTCGCCGGCGGTTGAACCGCCCGATGACTGAAAGTTGGCCGAATCGTACGCCTGCCGATAAAAAGGTGCAACCAAAATTCCGCAATGGTTGCACCCCGTCCAAACCCTTGGCGCACAAGGGCTACCGTGAAATCCACAGCGGCCGGGCATCGCCGGTTGCGCTCGGTGTTTTCCCTGACATTGAAATCGATCCCATGCCCCTACGGCGGCGCCACGCCGTGCCGTTAACGCAGTAGAGGGCAGTCAACGCGCCGTACAGGCAAGGGCCGGGAAAGGAGAAGCAAATGGAAAAGTGGATCGTGATCGGGGGTATTTGGACGATGGCCGTCGTATGCCTATCGCTTCTCGTGCGAGGCGCATCACCGGCGCGCAACCGCGCGCTGGCGCTCGCACGCGTGCGCCACGAGCGCCTGAAAGCCGAGGCCGCCAACGACGCGCTGCTAACCGAACGTAGCTGAAGGGCGGACGAGAGATCCGCAAAAAAACTAGGGAGCGACTACCTCGGCGAGTAGATCGTCGCCGAGGGCGGGGCGCCGGACAGGTTGTACCGTCCGCGCCTCACGCAATTGCCAGACTCAGATCGCACCCATCGAGGTTCAACGTGATGTGCTCTAACGAAAGCCGGTCTTGCGCTCGTGATCGGCAGACGGGACAGCGCCAGCGCTCGCCGTTCGTCGCGTGCGCCTGGCCGGTCGCGTCGCCAGCGCCGACCTATTCCAATCGCGTTCGTACCAGCGCCCGCAACGCACGTAGCCGTTTGCGCCGCTGATCACCGAACCGCGTAGCCTCTGACGCCGAGCGGCGCACGCCCAAGCGCGGTGTGCCGGCTTCGCGCCAGCCGCAGGTTGCACCCTCCATTTCGCTTATCCCAGCTACTTTGAACGCGCTCAGATGTCGAGTGGATCGACTTCGACGCTCCAGCGCAGCACCCCTTTCAACGCCCGCAATTTAGGCTGCCAAGCACGCAACGTCGCGAGCAGCGATGCGCGAGACGCGCTCTCGACGAGTAACTGCGCACGATGCACGTTCGCCACTTTGACGATGGTCATCGGCACGGCGTCATAAACGGTCACGCGCTCGGCGACGGGCATGTCCCCGAGCGCGGCGGCCGCCGCTTGCAAAAACGCCAATGCAGCGTCGAGTGTGCGCCCTTCGGCGCGCAACAAGGCTTGATAGACGAACGGCGGCAGTCGCGCGTCGCGCCGCTCGCCGAGCGTCGCGTTCGCAAAGCCGATGTAATCGTGGCGCCCGAGCGCGTGATAGAGCGCATGCCGCGGATAGCGCGTTTGCACGAGCACCTCCCCGGGCAGTCCCGCCCGGCCGGCGCGCCCGCTCACTTGCATGAGCTGCGCGAACAGCCGCTCGCCGGCGCGAAAATCATGCGAAAACAGCGCCGCGTCGGCGTTGAGCACGCCCACGAGCGAAACGCGCTGGAAATCGTGCCCCTTGGCGATCATCTGCGTGCCCACCAAAATATCGACTTCGCCCGCGTGCACGTTCGAAAACAGCGCCTTCGCACTGCCCTTGCGGCGCGTGCTATCCGCATCGATACGTAGAACGCGCGCACCCGGCACAAGGGCGGCAAGCGTCTCTTCGACGCGCTGCGTCCCCCGGCCGAGCGGCGCGATGTCGACATTGCCGCAGTCGGGGCAGGCACGCGGCACGCGCGCTTCCCAGCCGCAGTGGTGACAGCGCAGCGCATGCTCGCTTTTGTGGAGGACGACATAGGCGCTGCACCGCGGGCAGCCGGCCAGCCAGCCGCACGCATCGCACGCGAGCACGGGTGCATAGCCGCGCCGGTTGAGGAAGACGAGGCTTTGTTCGCCGCGGTCCAGCCGCTGCTTCAGGGCGGCGACGAGCGGCCCCGAAATGCCGTCGACGCTGCCGCGGCCGCGACGACGCTCCTCCTCCAAATCGATCATGCGCACCGACGGCAGCGCCGCGTCCGCCACGGCGCGGCGCGACAGCGAAAGCCGCCGGTAGCGGCCCTGCTCGGCGTGCCACCAGCTTTCGAGCGAGGGCGTCGCGGATCCGAGCACAACGGCGATACCGCGCTGCTTCGCCCGCCAAATCGCCAAATCGCGTGCGGAATAGCGCAGCCCCTCTTGCTGTTTGTAGGCCGGTTCATGTTCTTCGTCGACGACGATCAGCGCGAGCTCGGGCAGCGACGCCAAGATGGCCAAGCGCGTGCCGAGCACGATGCGCGCACGCCCCGTATGAGCGGCCAGCCAACTGCGGACGCGCTCGCCGTCGGCCATGGCGCTGTGCAAAGTGACGATCGAGTGCTCGCCGGCAAGCGAGGCAAAGCGTGCACGAAACGCCGCCTCGAACTGCGGCGTCAGATTGATTTCCGGGACGAGTACGAGCGCCTGTGCGTCGGCTCGGGCCGCAAAGAGCCGCTCCAGCGCGCTCAGATACACCTCGGTTTTGCCGCTGCCTGTCACGCCATGCAGCAGGAACGGCGCAAAGCCTCGTGCCGTGGCGATCGCGTCCACGGCCTGCGCTTGCTCGTCCGTCAACGCGGGGCGGACGGCATCGAGGCGTGCGGATTCCCGTTCACCCGTGCCGCCCCCATTCGCCACGATGCCATCGGCGCCCGCTGCACCGGCCGTTCCCGCGTCGGTCGCCGCCTCGAGCCACCCCTCGACCTGCCAGGCCGCCAGCGTCGCGCCAGCCTTGGGATGCAGCGCGCGGGCCTCGGACGCGCCGAGCGCGCCGCCGCTCGCCAATGCCTGGGCCAGCCGGCGCAAGGCCGCCGCGCGCGCCGGCAATGCATTGGGCAACGCGGCCCGGCCGGCGGCCGTCAACCGGAAGCGCGGCTCGACGGCGAACAGCCGCAGCCATCGCGCCGGATCGCGCAGCGCTTGCGGCAACGCCGGCAATGCCACTTCGCCTAGCGAGCGTTGGTAATAATCGGCGGCGAAAGAAGCGAGTTCCAGCCATTCGGATGAGAGCGGGGCGCACGCGTCGCAAACCGCTTCCACGTGCCGCACGCGCTCGGCCGGCACCTCGCTGTTAGCGCTCACTTCCACGACGAGGCCCACCGTGCTTCGCCTGCCGAACGGCACGGCGACGAGCGTCCCCGGCGGCGGCGGTGCGTCGCAGCGGTAATCGAAGAGTGTCGGCAACGGGTGATCGAGCGCCACGCGAACGAAAGCGCCGCTCATGTCGAACGGCCCCGGGCGGCGCCGCCGCGCCGGCCTGTGCATCCGTGCAGGCTGCGGTGTCCAGTCGATCCGAACTTAAAGTAAAACATGAGATTCGCCGCTAACCCATGGATCTCGCTGAATTTTGCCGCCCGATCGTGATCGCCTGTGGATAACTTTGTTGAAAACTGCGGCGATGGAACCAACAAAACGCCGCTGCACTGACATTCTGTGGGAAAACGCGCGTTGCGGTGCTCGGGCGCAAACCCTTGCCGGTCAAGGCCGAGCATCACGAGGTACAGTGTTTGCGCGGTGGCGTCAATGACGGCGCGCTCTACTGCGCCGCAACGAGAGGAATGTGTATAAGTCAAGTCTTGACAATCGCAAGACGACCCGGCGATGCCATCTTCTGGTCACCTCGCGCCCCAAACGGAGAGCGCAGTTTGCTGCGGCGCGGCGAAAATGACCCTTCTTTCATCGGGCGGTGGCGCCCGCGTGCACCGCACGGCTGTACCGATGCACTTCGTCGACAAGTTCCGCGACGTGCTCGGGCGGCGTGAACTGCGAGATCCCATGGCCCAGATTGAAAATGTGCCCTGGGTGATTGCCGTAGCTATCGAGCACTGCCCGCGCTTGCGCGCGAACGGCCTCCGGCGGCGCGAAGAGCACCGTCGGGTCGAGATTGCCTTGCAACGCGACGCGGGAGCCGACACGCTCGCGCGCCCGCCCGAGGTTGACCGTCCAGTCCAGGCCGACCGCATCGACGCCGCATGCCGCGATGTCCTCCAGCCAAAGCCCGCCGCCCTTCGTGAAGGTGATGACGGGCACCCGTGCGCCGTCGTGCTCCCGCACGAGGCGCTGCGCGACCGCCTCGATGTAGTGCAACGAAAAGTGCTGAAACACGCCGTCGGCCAGCGCCCCGCCCCATGTGTCGAAAATCATGACCGCCTGCGCCCCGGCCGCGATCTGCGCGTTCAGGTAGGCGGCGACGGCTTCGGCGTTGATTTCGAGGATTCGGTGCATGAGATCGGGGCGGGCATACAGCATCGATTTGACGGTGCGGAAGTCATCGGAGCCGGCGCCTTCGACCATATAGCAGGCGAGCGTCCACGGGCTGCCGGAAAAACCGATCAACGGCACGCGCTGGCGACCCTGCCCATCGGTCAGTGCGCGGCGAATCGCGGCGACCGCTTCGAGCACGTAGCCGAGCGTGGCATCGATATCGGGCACGCGAAGCCGAGCGACGTCTTGTTCCGTGCGCACGGGGCGCGCGAACCGAGGGCCCTCGCCGACCGCGAACGATAATTCCAGCCCCATTGCGTCGGGCACCGTGAGGATGTCCGAAAAGAGAATCGCGGCATCGAGCGGGAAGCGCTCGAGCGGCTGGAGCGTGACCTCGGTGGCGTAATCGGGGTTTTTGGCCAGGCCGAGAAAACTGCCGGCGCGCGTGCGCGTGGCGTTGTACTCGGGCAAGTAGCGGCCCGCCTGACGCATCAGCCAAATCGGGGTGTAATCGGTCGGCTCGCGCAGCAGCGCGCGCAGAAACGTATCGTTGAGCAGGGTCGAAGGCACTTGGGTCAGCTCGAGGGCAAGGCAAAGGAGACCGCCATTTTACCGGACCGGCGCACGCCAATCGCGTCGCATACCCACTTCGCACGCAGCACAGCCTGCGCCATTTTGGCGCGGCTATCATCGAGCGGCATGACGAATCCGACCGACCCCCCGCTTTCGGGCAACAAGGAGACTCGATGAACAAGAAACGGCTCGCGCACCTATCGATCGGCGCTCTCGCGCTGTCGGCTTCCTGCATGGGCACGGCGTCCGCGCAAACGAACGGCCCGCAGACGGCGGCCGCGCACCCTTCCCGCCTCGATACGATCATGGCTCACGGCGCACTACGCGTATGCACGACGGGCGACTACAAGCCGTATTCGTTCCTCAAACCCGACGGCACATTCGAAGGCATCGACATCGACATGGCGGAATCGCTCGCGAAGTCGCTGGGCGCGAAAGTGGAGTACGTCAAAACGACGTGGTCGAACTTGATGAACGACTTCCTCGAAAAATGCGATATCGCCGTAGGCGGGGTGTCGACGACGCTCGAGCGCCAAAAGCATGTGTTCTTCACCGAGCCGTACATGATCGATGGCAAGACGCCGATCGTCCGCTGCGCCGACGTGAGCAAATATCAAACGCT
>JBQCDS010000388.1:0-3756 GCA_051961035.1 Trinickia sp.
GTCGGAATTGAGCGCGGAAACCGTCACGTTGCAAGGGCAGGAGGCTACGCGAACGCTGATTGCCTACGCGCGTATGCGCAACGTGTCGAGGCTCGTCGCGGGCGCGGCGCCGTCATCCGGATGGCGCGGGTGGCGGCGCTCCACGGGCGAGCGCCTGATCCGCGCCGCATGCGACATCGATGTCACGCTTGTAAGCTCCGGCACCGTGCGTGAAAGCGCTGAACGCGGCGAAAGCGTTGCGCGCTTTGCAGGCATCGGCGCCGGCACCGGTCGTTCGACTTTTGTTTCGTACGCCTACGCATCCGGGATTTGCGCGGCGATCACGATTGTCGAAAGCTTCTTCCTCGGCCATATTTCGCTCGCGAATCTCATCATGCTGTATCTGCTGGGAGCGATTTTTACGGCAGCGAAGCTGGGGCGTGGGCCGGGAGTGGTGTTTTCGTTTCTCGGCGTGGCGGCGTTCGACTTCTTCTTCGTGCCGCCGCGGATGTCCTTCACGGTGTCCGACACGCAATATCTGCTGACGTTCGGCGTGATGCTGATGACGTCCTTGACGATCAGCCATTTGACGGCGAGCCTGCGGCGCCAAGCGAACATCGCGACGATGCGCGAGCGCCGCACCGGTGCGATGTTCGCGATGGCGCGGGATCTTGGCGCCGCGCTACAAACGGCGCAAATCATTGAAGTCGCCACACGTCACCTTGCGGGTGTCTTCCAGGCGCGTGTCGCGATCCTATTGCCCGATAGCGCCGACAAGGTCCGGCAAAAGATCGAAAACCCGGACGACGGCCTGACGCTGGATGCATCGAACGTCGATTTGGATATCGCCCAATGGGTCTATGACCAGCAAAAAAACGCGGGCCATGGCACCGACACGCTGCCTGCCGCTCAGGCGCTCTACCTGCCTTTGAGGGCGCCGATGCGCACGCGTGGCGTCATCGCGATCGTCTGCCCGCGCATGGAAGAGCTCGAGATACCGGAGCAGCGCCGCATGATCGATACGTTCGCATCGCAGATCGCGCTGGCGCTGGAGCGCGTGCACTATGTGGAGATCGCGCAAGATGCACTCGTCAGCATGGAATCGGAGCGGCTGCGCAATTCGTTGTTATCGGCAATCTCTCACGACTTGCGTACGCCGTTGACGTCGATCGTTGGCTTTGCGTCGATGCTCGCGCAAACGCCTGCGGGTGCGATGGGGGGCGAGCGCGAGCGGGAGCTGGCCGATGCGATTCACGACGAGGCGCTGCGAATGACGGGGCTCGTCACGAACCTGCTCGACATGGCAAGGCTGCAGGAAGGGGGAATGCGGCTGAACCGGCAGTGGGCGTCGATCGAAGAGGTGGTGGGCTCTGCCTTGTCCGGCTGCCGCCGCATGCTGGCTGGGCGGGCGATCGAGGCGCGGGTGCCGCCGGATCTGCCGCTCGTGCGGCTCGACGCGGTGCTGGTTGAACGGCTGTTTGCCAACTTGCTCGAGAATGCGGCAAAGTACACGCCGGCCGCTACACCCATCACGATTGCGGCATCGACATGCGAGTTGCGATCCGAGCGCTGCGTGAAGGTTGAAGTCCAGGACTACGGGCCCGGGCTGCCGGCGGGCATGGAATCACGCGTGTTCGAGAAATTCACGCGCGGCGAGAAAGAGTCGTCCAAGCCCGGTATCGGTTTGGGCTTGGCGATTTGCAGAGCGATCGTCGAGGCGCACGGTGGTCGAATCGGCGCGGATAATCGCTGCGACGCTGCCGGTGCGGTGATCGGAGCGACGTTCTGGTTCACGTTACCGGCGAACGAGACGCCGACGATCGAGGCCGAGCCGCTCGAGGGCAGCGAATCGAACGAGGCAACGCAGGGCAACATGCCATCGGCCCGCGAATCGGCAAATAGAACTTAACCATGTCCGAATCCACGATAACCGTCGTCCTGGTCGAGGATGATAAAGCCATCCGCCGCTTCGTGCAGGTATCGCTCGAATCCGAGAACATCCGGGTGGTCGAGGCGGAAATCGGCCGTAGAGGGCTCTCGCTAACAGCCAGCGCAAGGCCAGATCTCGTCATCGTCGATTTGGGCTTGCCCGACATGGATGGCGTCGATCTCATTCGTCAATTGCGCGATTGGTCTTCCGTTCCCGTGATCGTGCTTTCGGCGCGCACGCGGGAAGAAGAAAAGGTGGCCGCGCTCGATGCAGGCGCGGACGATTATTTGACCAAGCCGTTCGGCGTTGCAGAATTGCTCGCGCGTATTCGCGCTCACCTGCGCAGACGCGATCGAGGTGGATCGGACGATACGTCGAAGCTATGCTTCGGCACGGTCGAGGTCGACTTCGCAATGCGGACCGTCAAGCGCGATGGACAAGCCGTTCATTTGACACCGATCGAATATCGATTGCTCGTTTCGCTTGCACAGCATGCGGGCCGTGTATTGACGCATCGGCAATTGCTGCAGGAGGTGTGGGGGCCTTCGCACGTCGAAAGCGCGCATTACCTGCGCATCTACATGGGGCATCTACGCCAAAAGCTCGAGCGTGATCCGGCCCAGCCTCAGCACATCATGACGGAGACAGGCGTCGGCTACCGGCTCGTCGGTGCGCTTTGAGGGGCGATCTCGAAACCCTCCGCTTCCTGGCGTTCTCGGCGCTCCTCGTTCGCGCGCCGAGCTCTTAGGCGTTGGCGCGAGAGCACGGCGATGACCTCGCTCGTGCTGGCTCCGGCGGGCACTTCGTTGCGGATGACGTTCGGCAGCATCGGCAGCCCGGCGCGCTCGCGGCGCAGCGCCTTGGCGATTGCCGTGCGGCACTCCTGGCCATGGCATTCCCATTCGTCACGGATTTTTCCGCAATAACGGCACTTGTCCATGCCGGTCATTTTACCGGCAATCGCCGGGGCGTTCAGGGTGCGGGACAGGGCGCCGTACGGTGCCTGGGACTACGGCAGAGCGACTTCCTCGCGTATCAGCCGATAGGAGCGCTCAAGTGCGATTTCATCGCAGTTCGGCGTGTCGCCGCCGCGATCGACGACCAGGAAATCGGCGACGGCGTCCAAAACGAGCAGCGCGTGGTGCCAGACCCCGCGCGCATAGTTCACGCCGACGCGCCCGGATACCTCGAACGCGCGCAGCTGTCGCTCGTCGAATGGGCCGGGCGGCGCGACGACGACGAGGTAGCGCACCTCGCTCAATGGGATGAACGCCTGGCTGCCGAGCGGATGGCGCTCCATCGACGAGACCTCGAACGGCAACGCGCGCGGCTGCGCACGAAAGACGTTGAGGAGCGTGCGGCCGCCGGCTTCGGCTACATCGATCGTTGCCAGATCGTGGAAGCGCTCGGTCGTGCCGCCGTTGATTGGAAAGTGACGAGCGCCGTCGAGCGAGATGACATCGCCGAACGGGGCGAACGCGTGGCGCGTCAGCGGCTCGATAGGAAGGGTGCGGCTCATGTTGTCGTCCTCACGCAAGCTCGCCCCAGAGACGAAGCCGCGATACGCCGCCATCGGGGAAGAGGTTGAAGCGGACATGCGTGACCGCGCCGAGCGCGGCGAGTTCGCGTTCGTAAAAATGCCGGTCGTCCATCCGTAGCGATTGCTCCGCAAGCAGGGTGGGCCAGAACATCGCTTGCGTCACGAGCGATTCGGGCGTGCCGCCCTCGACACGGGCGGCTTGCAGCGAACAGCGGTCGGGATAATTGCCTTTGAAGAACGCGGTGTCGACTTCGACCTTGCGGATCACGCCCGGGCTGGCAAGCGCAATGATCGCCCAGTCGTTTCC
>JBQCDS010000389.1:0-11214 GCA_051961035.1 Trinickia sp.
GCCAGCACGGGCGCCAGTGCGTTCTCGGAGGGCAGGGCGCGCAAATCTTCCAGGCCGGACGAGATGCGCTCTTCCGCGTCGACGCTCGCACGGGCGATCGCGTCGGCATTCGCGCGCAGTTCGTCGATCTCGCGCATGAAGCCTTCGCCGGCTTCCTCCCGCGCCAGCGCCACCGTCATCGCCGTCAGGTCCTCCGGCTCGCTATCGAGCGCGCGGCTATAGCGGCGCGCGAGTTCGGCAATCTTGGCCTCGCGTGCGTGATCGGCCACGTGGGCCGAACTCAGCACGGCGGCCACTTCGGTCGAGTAATTGGTGACCGCTCGCAGCCACTGCATCTGCAGCGGCCCCGGTTCGTCGGGCACGAAGGTACCCATGCCCGCGCGGATCGTATCGGGCAGCCGCCAGCGCGTGGCCGCTTCTTGCCCGAGTTCCTCGAAACTGACGCCCAGGATACCGGCACAGGCATCCGATTCGTCGATGTCGCCCTCGCTCGCTCGCTGCCGGATCTGCTCCCATTCGGCTTCGAGGTAAAAGACGACGAGCAGCTTGCCCACCTGCCGCATCAGCGTACAGACGACCGCCTCTTCGCCCGCGCGCAGATCGCCCTGCTCGGTGAGCTTGCGTGCTACGCATCCCGAGAGCATCGTGCGATTGAGTTCGAGCTTGGCGTCGATGCGGTGCGGCGCGCTGTGATGAAAGTGATCGACGAGTTTCAGGCCGACGACGAGATGGCCGACGGCGTCCATGCCGAGCACCATCAACGCCCGCGTCACGGTGGTGATGTTGCCGCCGAACGCCATGTACATGGCCGAGTTCGCGAGCCGCAGCACCTTCTGCGTGAGGGCGAAATCCGACAGCACGACCTGCACGAGCGCCGAGAAGTCGAGGTCGTCGTTTTTCATGGCGGCCATCGTGGTGCGTAGCGACTGCGACAGCATCGGGAAGTCGCCGCGCTCGCTCATGCGCGCCCAGAGCTTATCGAGTTGCGCTGCCTTTACCATGTGAATCCCGTTCGAACCATACGCTTATATCTGTTGTGATTGCCGCGCTTCAGGAGGACGACGAGCGGATCATGCCGCCTCGTGCAGGTGAAGCTCGTTCTCCTCGAACCGTTTAGCCAGCTCGTCGGACGGCAATGCTTTGCATACCAGCCAACCCTGAATGTGATCGCAGCCCAACGCCGTGAGCAACTCGCGCTGCGCCTCGGTTTCCACGCCTTCCGCGACGAGTTCGAGCTCGAGCGTTTGCGCGAGGCCGATCACGGCTTGAACGATCGCCTGATCGTTGCGAGAGGTTAGCAGGTTCTCGACGAAACTGCGGTCGATCTTCAGTTTAGCGAGCGGAAAACGTTGCAGATACGCCCGCGAAGAGTAGCCAGTGCCAAAGTCGTCGACGGCGAAGCGAATGCCGGCCATCGTCAACTCTTCTAGCAAAACTTTTGCATGAGCCGGGTCTTGCATGAGCAGCGATTCGGTGATCTCGAAGACGAGGCGGCTCGCGTCGACGCCCGTGAGTTCCAAGGCATCGCGTACGTTCCGAGTGAAGCGTGGATCGCGAAACTGCTGCGGCGACACGTTGACGGCCACATACTGAAGTGCGATACCTCGCGCGTCCCACTGCATGAGCTGCATGCATGCGACCTTCAAGACCCAATTGCCGAGGTAATTGATGAGGCCAATCGATTCGGCAAGCGGGATAAAGGTGGAAGGCGGGACGAATCCGTGCACGGGGTGGTGCCAGCGGATGAGCGCCTCCACGCCGACCACCCCGCCGGAACGGCTGCTCGTGATCGGCTGAAAATACAGCGAAAACTCGCCATTGCGCACGCCGTCGTAAAGATCCGCTTCCAACTTCAGCCGTTCGGCGTCGGCCGGATCGGCGTAGGCCGTGTGAAAGGCGAGCGCGTTGCTGCCCGATGCTTTCGCTTGGGCGAGCGCATGATCCGCGCGGCGCAGCATCTGGTCGTAGTAACCGGGGCCGCCTCGATCCTGAGCCGGATCGGGGTACAGCGCCACACCGACACTGGCCGATAAGTGCACCGGCTGGCCATCGACGGCATACGGTTGTTGCACGGCCGTCATGAAGCGCCGGCCGAGCGCCTCGGCCGCTTGCGCGGCAAGCTCGCGCGTGCCGGCGCGAATCAGCACGGAGAACTCGTCGCTCGTCACGCGAGCGAGCGTTTCGTCGGGCCCAACGAGCGCTTCCAGGCGGCGCGCCGTTTCGCGCAGAAGCGAGTCGCCGGCATCATAGCCGAGCGCCCGGTTGACCCGGTGGTAATCGTCCAGATCGAGGAGCAGCAGCGCGGCGCCGGTGCCGCTCGCGTCGGCATCGTCTTGGGCGCGCTTGATGGCGGCCGACAACGCGAGCCCGTTGGCCAAGCCCGTCATTCGGTCGCTGTGAAGCTCGAAGGTCAGGCGCTCTTCATTGGCCTGCCACGCGGAGACGTCGAAAGCGCTGATGGCGAACCCGGGCGTGCCGGCATGCATGCTGGCCACGACGCGCAATTCGACCGCGATCGGGTACGTCAACGATTTCATCAAATGCAAGGTTGCACGCTCGACGCAGCGTGTCTCGCCAGCCCGTGCAATGAGTGCGTCGATGGCCGCTGTCTCGCCACTGGGCACGAGCTCGTGCAACGTCACCGTCTGCAAGTACTCGCGCCGGTAGCCGATGAAGCGCAAGCTGGCCTCGGAGACATAAAGGAAACGCAGATGGCTATCCACATGCGCGAGGAAATCGACCGCGCCAAGCGTTTGCTCGAGCTGTAGCGATGCGGCGTCGTGCCCGCCGCCGCCGATATGCGCGGCGTGCGCGCACACATGCGCCCTGCCTGCGCGGCCGCGCAAGAGGTCGAGGGCCGCGCGCCAGGCGCTGCGGCGTGATGCGCCGATCGGATTTGCTTGCATTCGTTCTCGCTGACGACTCATATCGAGCGGGGCGGCGGGTTTCGTCTCGAGGCCGGGCTACTGGGCTCGGTGAGCCGCGCTTTCAGGTCGCCATCTTTCCCATTCGGGCTCTATATCGGCACGGCGCGACGATTCTTTAGGGGCGGCGAGCGAAAAGTTCGTCGGGATTGGCCCGGACATGCGCTTATGGCACTTTTTGTGGACAATGGGCGCAGCTCAACTCGTTATCCCTATCAAGCTGGTTCATTCATGCCCGAAATTTCGATCCCACGCGCGGAGGCACCGTCGCTCAGCGACGCGTGCGTCCACTGCGAAATCGACAGCCTCTATCTCGGACGTCAGCCGATCCTGACCCGAGGCGGTACGCTCGCGGCCTACGAGTTGCTGTTTCGCGAAAGCGAGGTGAACCGCGCGCTCGTCGGCAACGACGCGCAAGCGACCGCGCGCGTGGTGGTCAATGCGATGTCGAGCATGGGCATTTCCGCCACGCTCGGCCCGCACTGCGGCTACGTCAACGTGTGCCGCGAGATGCTGTTCGACGACTCGGTGATGCTGCTGCCGCCCGAGCGCTTCGTGCTCGAAGTGCTCGAAACGGTCCGCGTCGATGGGCCGCTGATCGCGCGCATCGACAAGCTGCGAGGCGCCGGCTTCCGGATCGCGCTCGACGATATCGATGTCCTGTCCGATGAATTGGTCGCATTGTTGCCGCATGTCGACATCGTCAAGATCGATTTCTTGGCCGCCGATCGCACGCGGCTGCCGGCGCTAGCCCAGGCCGTGAAAGCGCACGGCAAGACATTGCTCGCGGAAAAGGTCGAGACGTACGACGATTACGCGCTTGCGCGCGAGCTCGGCTGCGATCTATTTCAAGGCTACTTTTTCGCGCGTCCGCAGGTGCTCAGCGCGCGACGCGGCGACCCATCGCGCGAATCGCTGCTGCGCATGCTCGCGCTGATTGCGTCGGAGGCGCCGTTGATCGAACTCGAGCAAGAGCTCAAGCGAAGTTCGGACGTCGTCGTGCACTTGCTGCGGCTCGTCAATTCGAGCGCTTACGGGCCCGATCGCCGCATTGCGTCGGTGCGAGAAGCGATTCTCGCCGCCGGTACGCGTCAGATCGCGCGATGGGCGCATCTGCTGTTGTACGCATCGATCGGGGAATCGTCGTGGCGCTCCGATCCGCTCGCGCAACTGGCCGGGGCGCGCTCGCGCTTCATGGAGCTGGCGGCTGCGCGTGTGCGCCCCGACAGCGAGCGTTTCGGCGAGGCCGCATTCATGACCGGTGTGTTTTCGCTCGTCCATGTGCTGCTGGGCGATTCGGAGCCGGCCGATTCGCTCGTGAACATCGGGCTCGTTCCCGAGATTGGTGACGCGATCGTCCATCGTGCCGGGCTGCTCGGCGCCTTGCTCACGATCGCGGAAGCGGCCGAGGCGGGGATATATGATGGCGTGGCAAGCGAGATGCGGCACGCACATCCGGAACTGGCCGCGCTGACGCCATCGGTGTTCACCGAAATCAACCTCGAAGCCGCCATGTGGGCGCAAGCGCACGACGCGGCGTAGGGCCGGCAGATCGGCCCGTCAACCGATTCCAAGGAGTTTCGATGAAGCGAAGCATGAGCCGCGCCGCGCGCGCGGCGGCCGTTTGCGCGGCCCTTTCCGTTTGTTCGCTCGACGCGTCGGCCGTTCTCGAGGCCGGAGACAAAGCGCCCGATTTCACGACCGAAGCGTCGCTCGGCGGCAAGACGTACGCGTATTCGCTCGCCGACGCATTGAAGAAGGGCCCGGTCGTGCTCTACTTCTATCCGGCCGCGTTTACGAAAGGGTGCACGATCGAAGCCCACGAGTTCGCGGATGCCGTCGATCGATACAAGCGCTACGGCGCGACCGTGATCGGCGTATCGCACGACGACATCGGCACGCTCGAGAAATTTTCCGTCAGCGAATGCCGCAGCAAATTTCCGGTCGCGGCCGATCCGCAACGGCACATCATCGACGCGTACGACGCTGCGATGCCGCTCCTGAGGACAATGGCGAACCGAGTGTCGTACGTCATCGCGCCCGACGGCACGATCATCTATGAATACACGAGCCTGTCGCCCGACAAGCACGTGCAAAACACGATGAATGCGGTCGAGGAGTGGGCCAAAGCGCATCCGCGGCATTAGCCCCGCCCCCGACGACCGTCGCGCTCGCCCTCGCTCAATACCCGGGCGGCGGCCCATACCACCGGGGAAGCGAGTTGTCATAAACGCCGGAGGGCATCGGCACGCGCTCGCCCGCCGCGTACATGCATTGAAGGTACGCGTAGTCGTAGCGTCGTTGGATGTCGTAAGCCGAGCCTTGTGCGGCGCCCATGCCGATCGCGCCGCCCGTGAGCAGCCCGGCGCCGGCTCCGACGGCGGCGCCTTGTCCGCCACCGAATGCCGCGCCCGCCGCCGCGCCGACGGCCGTGCCGAGCGCCGCGCTGCCGATGCCCGCAGCCGTCGCCCCTTGGCTCGCGCTGACCCCGCCCACCTGCCCGAGCGCGTATTGCCGGCAGTTATAGTCGTCCGCGCGAAATTGATCGAATGATTTGCCCGTGCCGGGCAGCGCCATGACACTGGGCCCTGTCGGCATGACCGTGCAGGCGCCTAGGCCTGTGAGCGCCGCGAGCGGCAGCCATTTCGCGCGCCGCTTGGCGCGCGCGAGGAAGGGAACGTTCATGTCGTCATCACCGGCTCGGTGCGGGCGGCGTGGCCGGCACTTCGCGCCAGCCGCTCGCGCATTGTTTGACGTAGGGGTAGTAGCGCTTCGTCGTGTCGCAGTACCACCACGTACCCGGCTGCGGCGCGTTTTGCCCTTCATCGTCCTGGCCGGGTTGCGGGCGTTCGACGTACGTCGTGTCGGGCGCGGCCGGCGAGACGATGACGGGCGGCGGCGCGTAGGGCGCGTAATAGTAGGGCGCGGGCACGACCGGGGCGCCGTAGGGGTAGTAATACGGCGCGGGGGCGCCCATGTAGACGCCCACGCGCCAGTGCGCGGCATTCGCGGCGCCGCTCGCGCCGAGAAGGGCGGCGGCCGCGAGAGCGAGTGAAGCGTGAAAGCGCCGCACGATGGACTCCTTTGTGTCGGTTCGATGCGCCGCTTCATTCAAGCGGCGCAGTACCTACAAGGCTAGGCCATCCGTTCTTCGAGCGCCATAACGAGCCGCGTCACAATTGTTTCAACGGCTTACCCAGCCCCCGGCGCAGAGCGTTGCGGCTGCCCCGCGCGCCGCTTGTCGCGCCACACGCGCAGTCGGTCCATGTACAGGTACACCACGGGCGTCGTATATAGCGTCAGAACCTGACTGACGAGCAGCCCGCCCACGATGGAAATGCCGAGCGGCGAGCGCAGTTCCGCGCCCTCGCCGTTGCCGAACGCGAGCGGCAGCGCGCCGAGCATCGCGGCGCATGTCGTCATCATGATCGGCCGGAAGCGCAGCACGCACGCGCGATGGATCGCGTCATACGAGGACATGCCTTGCCGCGAGGCTTCGATCGCGAAATCGACCATCATGATCGCGTTCTTTTTGACGATGCCGATCAGCAAGATGACGCCGATGAGCGCGATGATGCTGAACTCCGAATGAAAGAGCAGCAGAGCGAGCAGCGCGCCGACACCGGCCGAGGGCAGCGTCGATAGGATCGTGACAGGGTGAATGTAGCTCTCGTAGAGCATGCCGAGCACGATATAGACGGCCGCGAGCGCGGCGAGAATCAGGAGCGGCATGTCGTGCGTCGACTGTTGGAACGCTTGCGCCGTGCCCGAGAAGCTGCCGTGAACCGTCGAGGGCATGCCGATCGCGGCGGCCGTTTCGTTGATCGCGCGCGTCGCATCCGAGAGCGATTTGCCGACAGGCAGATTGAACGAGATCGTCGAAGCGACGAAGGGGCCCTGGTGATTGACGGCGATCGGCGTGCTGCCGGGACCGAACTTGGCGATCGCCGACAGCGGAATCATCGTTTCTTGGGACGTCGATACGGCGGAGCCTGTCGAGGCGCTCGTCTTGCCGCTCGCCGCGATCGAATTCGTCGCCAGGTTGCGCGCGGAATCGCTCGCGATCGCCGCGGAACCGGCGTTCGCGCTCGCCGCGCCGATGCGGCTCGTCGTGGGCGCGGCGAACGTGCCGGCTACCGCGTTCGTCGATTGGGAGCCGCTCGCGCTGCCGCCGGACGTGCTGATGTAAATCTGATTGAGCATCGCCGGGTCTTGCCAATAGCGCGGCGCCACTTCCATGACGACGTGGTACTGATTCAACGGGTTGTAGATCGTCGAAACTTGCCGCTGGCCGAACGCATCGTAGAGCGTGTTATCGATCTGCGACGGCGTGATCTTGAGCCGCGCCGCGCTTTGACGGTCGATCGTCACGAACGCTTCGAGCCCGCCTTGCTGCTGATCGGAATTGACGTCGGCCAGCTCGGGGCGATGCTTGAGCGCTTCGGTCAAGAGCGGCGCCCACTTGTAGACTTCGGCGCTCGAATCGCCGAGCAGCGTGTATTGATATTGCGCGTTCGACTGTCGCCCGCCCACGCGGATATCCTGCACGGCTTGCAGGTAGGTCTGCGCGCCGGCGACATGGCCGAGCGGCTTGCGCAGTTGCGCGATCACTTGATCGGCCGATGCCTTGCGCTCGGTCTTGGGCTTGAGCGTGACGAACATGAAGCCCGAGTTCGTTTGTCTGCCGCCTGTGAAGCCGATGACGGTCCGCACATTCGGGTTGTGCTGCACGATCGTCATCATCTCGGTGAACTTGACCTTCATCGCCTGAAACGAGGTGGACTGATCGGCCATGATGCCGCCGACGAGACGCCCCGTGTCCTGTTGCGGGAAAAAGCCTTTCGGCACGACCACGTACAGATACGCATTGAGCGCGATCGTCGCGAGCAGGATCGCAAGGACGAGCAGCGGATGCGAGAGCGCCCAGCCAAGCGTGCGCGCGTAGCTCGCCTGCAACCGTGCGAAGGCGCGCTCGAGCCGTCGCGCGATCGGGCCGTCCTTCGGCTTGTGCTCGGCATCGGCCAGCAAGCGTGAGCACATCATCGGCGTGACCGTCAGCGAAACGGCGAGCGACACGGCGATCGCGAGCGACAGCGTGACGGCGAACTCGCGAAAGAGCCGCCCGACGATGCCGCCCATCAGCAGAATCGGCAGGAACACGGCAACGAGCGAGATGCTGATCGAGGTGACGGTGAACCCCACTTCGCGCGCGCCGAGATAGGCGGCCTGCATGCGGGGCACCCCTTCCTCGATGTGACGCGAGATGTTTTCGAGCACGACGATCGCATCGTCGACGACGAACCCCGTCGCGACGATCAGCGCCATCAGCGAAAGATTGTCGATCGAGTAGTTCAGCAGATACATCGCCGCGAAGGTGCCGACGATCGAGATCGGCACGGCCACGCTCGGAATCAGCGTCGCGCGCCAGTTGCGCAGGAACAGAAAGACGACCGTGACGACGAGCAGCACGGCAACGATCAGCGTGCGCTCGGTGTCTTTCAGCGAGGCGCGGATCGTGCTCGAGCGATCGGCGACGGATGCGATGTCGATCGCTGCCGGCACCGACGCTTGCAGTTGCGGCAGCATCGCCAGCACGCGATCGATCGTCGAGACGATGTTGGCGCCGGGCTGCCGGTACAGAATGACGAGCACCGAACGCTGCCCGTTCATGAGGCCGAGGTTGCGCAGGTCTTCGACCGAATCCTCGACATCGGCGACATCCGACAGTTTGACCGCCGCACCGTTGCGGTAGGCGATGACGAGATCCTTGTATTGCGCGGCGGCCTTCGCCTGGTCGTTCGTATAGATCTGAAAGCGGTTTTGGCCGAAGTCGATCGAGCCCTTGGGGCTATTGGCGTTCGCCGCCGCCAGGGCCGCGCGCACGTCCTCGAGCCCGATGCCGTAGTGGAACAGCGCCTGCGGCTGCAGTTCGACGCGCACGGCCGGATTGGCAGAGCCGCTGACGTCGACTTCGCCGATGCCTTCCACCTGTGAAAGCGCTTGCTGCAGCACGGTCGAGGCGGCGTCGTAGAGCTGCCCGGGGCGCATGGTTTTCGACGTGAGCGACAGCACGAGGATCGGCGCGTCGGCCGGGTTGACCTTGTGATAGGTCGGGTTGCTGCGCAAGCTCGTCGGCAAGTCGGCGCGCGCGGCGTTGATCGCGGCTTGCACGTCGCGGGCGGCGCCGTCGATGTCGCGGTTCAGACCGAACTGGAGCGTGATCCGCGTTTGACCGACGCCGCTTATCGACGTCATCTCCGTCACATCGGCGATTTGCGCCAGATGGCGCTCGAGCGGGCTCGCGACGCTCGTTGCGACGGTTTCGGGGCTGGCCCCGGGCAATCGCGCTTGCACGGAGATGGTCGGGAAATCGACCTGCGGCAACGGGGCGACTGGCAGCCTCACGAACGCGAATACGCCGGCGAGCGCCACGCCGATGGCAAGCAACGTCGTCGCGACGGGACGCGAGATGAACGGGCGCGAGAGGTTCATGTCGAGATCGAAATCGAGATCATGCCCCCGCGTCCCCCGCGCTCGACGGATGCCCATCGCGCGTGAAGCGAGCGCGCACACGGCGTGCGAGCGAATCGAAGCCGAGGTAGATAACGGGCGTCGTAAAGAGCGTCAACAACTGGCTGACGATGAGCCCGCCTGCGATCGCGATACCGAGCGGATGGCGCAACTCGGAGCCCACGCCCGTGCCTAGCATGAGCGGTAACGCACCGAGCAGCGCCGCCATCGTCGTCATCAAGATCGGCCTAAAGCGTAGCAGGCATGCCTGATAGATGGCATCGCGCGGGCTTTTGCCTTGCTCGCGCTCGGCTTCCAACGCGAAGTCGATCATCATGATGGCGTTCTTCTTCACGATACCGATCAGAAGCACGATACCGATGATGCCGATGATGTCGAGGTCGTGCCCCGAGATCATCAGCGCGAGCAGCGCGCCGACGCCGGCCGAGGGCAGCGTCGATAGAATAGTGATCGGATGAATGAAGCTCTCGTAAAGCACGCCCAGCACGATGTACATCGTGACGATGGCGGCGAGAATCAGGAATAGCTCGTTCGACAGCGACGCCCGGAACGCGAGCGCCGCGCCTTGGAACCGCGTTTGAAACGAAGCGGGCAAACCGACGTCCCGCTCCGCTTGTTCGATCGCCTTCACCGCCTCGCCGAGCGAGGCACCCGGCGCGAGGTTGAACGACACGGTGGTGGCCGGGAATTGGCCGAGGTGCGAGACGAGCAACGGCGCCGGCCGTTCGCTGAACTTCGCGATCGCGGCGAGCGGCACTTGCTGCCCCGCGCCTTGCGATGACGGCAGGTAGATCGACTTCAACGCATCGGTGTAGTGCTGCATGCGCGGGTCGGTTTCCAAAATCACACGGTATTGGTTCGACTGCGTGAAGATCGTCGAGATGATGCGTTGGCCAAACGCGTCGTACAAGGCGTTGTCGACGGTGGCCGGCGTGATCCCGAAGCGCGCGGCGGTGGTGCGATCGATCTGAACGAAGACTGAGCGGCCGCTTTCCTGCAGATCGGTGGCCACATCGGCCAGTGCCGGCTCTCGGCTCAGACGCTCCACGAGCTTGGGCACCCACGTTGCGAATTCGTCGGGGTTCGGGTCCGTCAGCATGAATTGATACTGCGTCGCGCTGACGATCGAGTTGATCGTCAAGTCCTGCACCGGCTGCAAGTAGAGCGTGATGCCGGCCACGTTCGCCGTTTCGCGCTGGATGTCGCGAATGATCTCGGTGGCGCTTTTCGATCGGTCGCTATGCGGCTTCAGGTTGATCAACATGCGGCCGCTGTTCAGCGTGATGTTGGTGCCGTCCACGCCGATGAACGAGGTCAAGCTGTCGACGTTCGGATCCTTGAGGATGGCAGCGGCCAGCGCTTCTTGCCGCTCGGCCATCGCCCCGTAGGAAATCGACTGCGGCGCTTGCGTGATGGCCTGGATCACGCCCGTGTCCTGCACGGGGAAGAAGCCTTTCGGAATCAACACATACAGCACGGCGGTGAGAACGAGCGTCAAGACGGCCACGACGAGCGTCGCGCGTTCGCGCGCGAGCACCCAGCGCAGCGCCACGGCGTAGCGGGCGATGACCGTATCGATGACGGCATGCGCCTTGGCCTCGAAGCGATGGCTCTCGAGCGGGGGCGTGTGCCTCAGCAACTTTGCGCACATCATCGGCACGAGCGTGAGCGAGACGACGGCCGAGATGACGATCGTCACGGCCAGTGTGATCGCGAATTCGTGAAAGAGCCGGCCCACCACATCGCCCATGAACAGCAG
>JBQCDS010000390.1:0-2146 GCA_051961035.1 Trinickia sp.
CCCGTGCACGTCGTCGGGCTGAAAACGCGACGCGGGGTCCGGCACGGCCAGGTCGCCGTCGAGGCGATAGCGATAGCGCGTGCCCGCCCCGCATTGCGCTTGCAGTTCGAACCAGCCGTCGCCCGACGGCGTCATGTCCGCGACCTGTGCGCGGCCCTCGCATTCGTATTCAACCCGCACCGTTGCGCGCGACGGCGCCCAGAGCCGAAACCGCGTGCGCGGCGCCTCGTTCGCGCGCGCGCCGATCAATTCGGCGCCAAACGCTAACCGGTGCGCGCTGCGGTCGTGAGACTCGGTTCGGACTTCGGACATGTCAGACACTCCTTGCTCGAAAGCGCGAAATGAGGGTCAATCGCGGCCGTCGGCTTCGGGGCCCAGCATCGTGCTTCGGGCCCGTGGCGGCTTCGCGGCAAGCAGGACGAAACCGTGCGCTCCCACTTGCAGTTGCTCGCCGTCGAGTCGATGCTCGGGCGCTTCCGGGTTCGTGCTGTCCGCGAGCACGTTCCATTCCAGAGACGGTGCGGGGGGGACGAACATGACGTCCTCGTGCGAACCGTTGTGCATCAACAGCAGCACTTCCAATTCGCCTTCGAGGTCCGGGCCGGCGCGGCGCAGCGTCAGTGCACGCGCTTCGGGACGTTCCCATGCTTCGCTCGTGAGCGGCTCGCCGCGTTCGTCGAACCAACTGACGGCTTTGACCCCTTCGAAAACGTCGGCGTCGCCGCCCAGAAAACGCGTGTCGCGCAAAAGGGGATGCTGCCGCCGCAACGCGATCAAACGCGCGGTATAGGCGATCAACGCGCGCGCTTCCTTCGAATCGGCGCGCTGCCAGTCAAGCCAAGATAGTTCGTTGTCCTGACAATAAGCGTTGTTATTACCATTCTGGCTTCGCCCGAATTCGTCGCCCGCCGCCAGCATCGGCGTACCGAGCGAAGTGAACACGCTCGCGAGCATCGAGCGCGCGACGCGGGCGCGCGTCGCTTCGATCGTTGCGTCTTCGGTCGGGCCCTCGATCCCCCAGTTTGCGCTCCAATTCTCGTTGTGACCGTCGGCATTGTTCTCGCCGTTCGCTTCGTTGTGCTTGCGCTCGTACGACACGACGTCCGCAAGCGTGAAGCCGTCATGCGATGCAATGTAGTTGACGGAAGCCCAGGTGCGCCTGAAGCGATGATTGAAAAGCTCTGCCGAACCTGCGATGCGCGCGGCCAGTTCGGCGCGCATGCCTGCATCGCCGCGCCAAAAGCGCCGCACGCAGTCGCGAAATTTGTCGTTCCATTCGGCGAATCCGGGCGGATGATGGCCGACCTGATAACCGCCGGGGCCCACGTCCCATGGCTCCGAAATCAGTTTGCGTTGCGAAAGAACCGGATCTTGCCGAATGACATCGAAAAAGCCCGAACCCGGATCGAAACCCGTTCCCTCGCGCCCGAGCGTCACGCCCAAATCGAAACGAAATCCGTCGACATGGAAGGCGTTGACCCAGTAGCGCAGCGAATCCATGACCATCTGCAGGACGCGCGGATGCGAAAGATTCAGCGTGTTGCCGCACCCCGTATCGTTGATGTAATGACGCTCGTCGCCGGGGACGAGCCGGTAATAGCTCGCATTGTCGAGCCCGCGCCATGAAACGGTCGGGCCCAGTTCGTTGCCTTCGCAGGTGTGGTTGTAGACGACATCGAGAATCACCTCGATGCCGGCCGCATGCAGTTGCCGTACGGCGATCCGCAGCTCGTTCAGGCGTCGCGTCGATAGATACGCGGGGTGCGGCGCGAAGAACGCAGCCGTGTTGTAGCCCCAGTAGTTCGTGAGATCGCGCTCGAGCAGAAAGCGCTCGTCGAGGAACGCGTGGATCGGCAGCAATTCGATCGAGGTAATGCCTAGATCGTGCAGATGATCGATGAAGCGCGGCGAGGCGAGGGCCGCGAACGTGCCGCGCTCGTGCTGACGCACGCCGGGGCTTTGCATCGATAGGCCGCGCAGATGCGCTTCGTAAATCACAGTTTCCGACCAAGGCACGTCAGGGCGCACATCGCGCGACCAATCGAACGCTTCGTCGATCACCACGCATTTCGGCACGGCCGGCGCCGAGTCGCGCCGATCGAGCGATAAATCTTGTCGATTCGAGTGCACGCGGTAGCCGAACAGC
>JBQCDS010000391.1:0-2090 GCA_051961035.1 Trinickia sp.
CGATTTGAAGCGTCTTCTTCCAGCGCATAGTTGACAGTCCTTACTTGATGTACCAGCCCCAAGGCTTATCGCTCTCGTATCGCGTGATTTGCTTGGTTTCCAGGTAGTTATTGAGGCCCCATTCGCCGAGCTCGCGGCCGATACCACTTTGCTTATAGCCGCCCCACGGCGCCTCCGTGAAAGTCGGCTGGCTGCAGTTGATCCATACAATACCCGCGCGCAATGCTCTCGCCACGCGTTCGCAACGTACGTTGTCGCGAGACATCACCGCAGCCGCCAGGCCGAAGCGAGAGTCGTTCGCCGAGCGCACCGCCTCTATCTCATCATCGAACGGGCGGATACACACGACAGGTCCGAAGATTTCTTCGTTCCAGATCCAACTCGTGGAGGGAACATCCGCGAACACGGCCGGCTCCATGAAGTAGCCCTTATCCAGATGTGCCGGCCGGCCGCCACCCACGACGAGGCGCGCACCGTCGCCAACGCCTCGCTCGATCGCCTCGCGAACCTTCTCGTATTGGCCCTTGCTCACGATAGGACCGAGAAGCACCCCTTCCTGCAACCCGCTGCCGATCGTTAGTTTCTGGGTCTCCTCGCTCAGGCGCTGCAGCACGCGGTCATAGATGCCGCGCTGCACCAGGACGCGGGAAGTCGCCGAACAGACTTCGCCCTGATTCCAGAAAATACCGAACATGATCCATTCGACAGCGGCATCGATGTCGCTGTCATCGAAGACGATGAAGGGAGATTTTCCGCCTAGTTCGAGACTGACGTTCTTGATGTCGCGCGCGGCAGCCTGCATGATGCGACTGCCGGTAGGCACACTGCCGGTAAACGCTAGCTTGTCGATGCCCGGATGCTCGGCGAGCGGCGCGCCGGCGCCCTGCCCTAAGCCCGTGACGACGTTCAGCACGCCGGCCGGCAGGTCGGCTGCGTCTGCGATGTCGGCTAACTCGAGCGCTGTCAGGGGCGTCAGCTCCGATGGCTTCAATACCATCGTGCAACCCGCCGCTAGCGCAGGTGCAATTTTCCAAGCCGCCATCAACATCGGGAAGTTCCACGGAATGATGGCGCCCGCAACGCCCACGGGCTCTTTGCGCGCGATCGAGGTGAAGCGCTCGTCTGACAGGGCGACGGGCTTCTCCGCGTTCTCATCGAGTTGCTCGGCGAGGCCCGCGTAATACTCGAAGCAGCCGGCGGCATCGCCCACGTCCCAGAGCGCCTCGGGCAGTGGCTTGCCGTTGTCGCGTACCTCGAGTTCCGCCAGCGCTTGCAAGCGGTCACGAATACCTTTGCCGATGCGACGCAGGGCGACAGCACGCTCGGCGCCGCTCATGCGCGGCCAAGGACCTTCGTCAAAGGCCTTGCGCGCGGCCTTCACCGCAAGGTCCACGTCTTCGGCAGTCGCGGCCGCGACACGGGCAATGATCTGCTCAGTGCTGGGGTCGATCGTCTCGAAGGTGCCGCCGTTCACCGGCGCTACCCACCGGCCATCGATAAAAAGCTGTTCGTAGGATTTCATAAGTCAATCCGCCACCGATTTGCGGGATTTAATGAGTTACGTCGACCGATTCAAGCCGAGTATCGGCCTTGCAAACTGAAGCCATGGGCATAGGGCTGAGCGTCGTCGACGAAATGCTGGCCTCGTCCGGTCATCCAAGTGCGTCCTTCAATACTAGGCAACACGGCATCAAGGCCGCTTCCAAGTTGAGTTGTCGCGTGCCCGCACATGGGCAGACAGCCCGATGTCTCGATGAACAGTAGGCTGAAATCAGCGTTGTCGGTCAGGGGCGGATAGAAGATCGTCCGGACCCCGCGCGGGGCGATGCCTCATATGTCGTATGCGATTTAAGCTTGCGACGCTTCGAATACCTTGCGGAACTCGGCCTTTTCTTCAGCTGTGACGGGCTTGAGCGGCTAACGGCACGAAGCCTTTGACGCCGGCTTTAAGTTGGAACTCAATGATTGAGGCCAGCACGCCGTGGTTGACAGCGCCCCTGGAGTCGAACGGCGTAACGAGAGCCGGCAGGATGCCTTTCAATTGCATTTGTTTCTCCAAGCAAAAATGGGCGAATCACGTTAGTAGGCGA
>JBQCDS010000392.1:0-2820 GCA_051961035.1 Trinickia sp.
AGTTCGCCGAACTTGCGCCAGAGGTCCATCGGGAATTGATCGTCGCGGTCGATCTCGCCCGCCCGCGGCGCGATTTCCTTCGCGGCGAAATGGGCGACGGCGTCGCGCAGCATGTCGATGTCTTCACCGAGCGCGAACTGCAACCCAGGCACATTGCTCATGAACGTCTCCTCGAATTCGTTTGGGGGCCGGATGCGACCCTGCGAGCGCACGTGCGCCCGGTCACCGCGCATTTCACGCCACATTTACGTATGCGTCAATAGTTTTATTGAGGAACACTCATTTTTTGTTTGCGCTCGTGCCGACACGGGCGCGCGGTGCTAATATCCGCCCGAGCAATCAAGCGGGCGCGACGAACTTGAATACCACTCAGGCCGGGGAAGAAACGAAAGCCGATGCAGGCGGCGCGCGGCGTCAGCCGGCCGGACGCAAATCTCAGCAACGCGTGAAGGACATTCTTCAGGCGGGGCGCGAGGTGTTTTCCGAAAAAGGCTACGAACGCGCCACCACGGCCGAAATCGCGCAGCGCCTAGGCGTGTCGGAGGCGACCGTCTTCAGCTACTTCCGTGGAAAGCGCGAGCTTTGCGCCCGGGTGATCGCCGATTGGTACGACGAAATCATCGCGGCGATCGAGACGGGCTTGCCGCGAGACGGCAGCGCGCGCCAACAATTCGCATTCATCGTGCGCACGCACTTGCGCCTGATGCTCGTGCACGGCACCGGCATGTGCTCGCTCGTTCTATCCGAAGGGCGCGCGAAACATCATGAGCTCAGCGCCGAGCTGACAGCCTTGCAACGGCGCTATACAGCACCGCTCATGCGGGTGCTCGCGCAAGCGCAGCAGGCCGGGCAGATCCGTGCCGACATGCCGTTGCGTCTTATGCGCTCGATGGTGTTCGGTCCGCTGGAGCATGTCTTGTGGGACGCCACGCTCGCGCACCGCAGCCCCGACATCGACGCCACGGCCGATCGCCTCGTCGACATTCTGTGGACGGCGCTTCAACCGCCCGCGCCCGCCGTCGCCGCTTTGATTCAGTTGAAGGATGATCTGAGCCAGGCGATGCGGCGTTACGAATCGGCAGCGCCGGCGGTGAACGTCGACGATCGAGGCGGGGCTGCGGGCGGCTCGGCCGATAGACGCAAGCCCAAGCGGCAGCGAACCAGCGCTTGAAAAGGCTCTGGGCCGATCGGTCGCACGGCGAGTATGTTTTCCGATTATCGATTATCGTTAGGGCGTGTCCACCTTTAGCTCGCTCAAGAATGACCACCCGCCTCACGCCCGCGATCGCCTCGAAGTTCGCTGCCCTAGCGTTGTCCCATCTCACGCGCGAGTATCCGAACAAGCTCACGCATTCGCTCGCCGGCCCGCAGGATGTACGTTCGCCGCGCGAGCTTCATCCGATTTTCTACGGCAGTTACGACTGGCATTCGTGCGTGCACGGCTATTGGCTCGTATTGCGGCTGCTCGATCGATATCCGCAGCTGCCGCAGGCGCAAGAGATTCGCAATGTCGTCGACGCCAATTTCACGCCAGCCAAGGTTGCTGGCGAACTCGCGTATTTGAGTCTTCCTCACAACGCCGGTTTTGAACGCCCGTATGGATGGGCATGGCTGCTTGCGCTTGCGGGTCAGATCGATGCAATGCGTTCGCCCGAAGCCATTCGCTGGGCTTCGACGCTGGCGCCGTTGACCACGTTCTTCGCCGAGCGCTTCGAAGATTTTTTGCCGAAAGCAACTTATCCGCTGCGCGTCGGGACGCATTTCAATACTGCGTTCGCGCTTGCGCTGGCGCTCGATTTCGCGCGCAATACGGGGCGCGACTCGTTGGTTGCGCTCATCGAGGAAACGGCATGGCGGTGGTACAAGCGCGACACCGACTGTCAAGCCTGGGAGCCCAGCGGCGACGAATTTCTTTCGCCGTCGCTGATGGAAGCGGAACTGATGCGGCGCGTGTTGCCGCTCGACGCGTTCAACATTTGGTTCGAACGATTTCTACCGCGTTTGGCGCAGCGCGAGCCGGCCACGTTGTTCGTGCCGGCCACTGTCACTGATCGCACTGACGGCAAGATCGCCCATCTCGACGGATTGAATTTGAGCCGAGCATGGTGCCAGCGTTCGTTGGCCGGCGCATTACCCGATGGCGACCCGCGCAAGCAGTTGCTCGAGGATGCGGCGCAAACGCATTTGGGGGCGGCCCTGGCTCATGTGGCCGGACATTATATGGGCGAGCACTGGCTCGCCACATTTGCGTTGTTGGCGCTTGAGGCTTGATTACGCTGCGTAGCTGCCGGGGGCCTACGTTGACGGTTGTTGGTAGAAGTTACGTCGGGGCGGCTTGCTTGCTTTTCCATCAATCTCGCAACAGCACATCCGGCAAAGGCAGCGCGGCATGTTTAGCCGCCGCGATCGCGGAAGCGGGCAGCGGCGGCGGCTGCATAGCTAAGTGCTTCGGCCCCACGTTCGGGGGGTTCCCGGCTTGCGCGGCATGTGCGGCGCGGCTCACGAACACCCGCGTCGGTAAAGAGAAGTGCCGCAATTGCAGCGCGTCCAGCGGACCGGCTCCGGCTTCGCTGCGCAGTTGGACCTTGAGCGCGATACCCTGCGTTGTGTCGGGCGTCCACGTGAGCAGGTAGCGCGCGCTGTCTTGCTGCTCCACCTTCGCCCGCTCCAACAAGCGAATCAAGCCGAAACGGCCCTGCGCATCGAATGCCGTGCGCAGGCCGCCTTGCTGCGTCTGCCATTCGAGATGCGACCGGTTCTCCAACGATTGGCCCGGCCACTCGAACGGCAGCCACGCTTGCTTCTGGTTGAAGTAGTGCA
>JBQCDS010000393.1:0-8518 GCA_051961035.1 Trinickia sp.
GCGAATCGACCGAGTCGAATTGTGAATTGAGTCCGATCCGGCTTTCGCCCTTTTGTGTGTCGGCTCAACTCTTCGGTTCGATTTGACGGATGGTGAGAAGCAGCGAAAGGTCGTAGGCAATCTTGAGCGCGCCGCAGGCGACGAGCGGCGCGGCAAGCCAGCCGATTGCGATCAGACCGCCCGCTAGCGACGGCCCAAGCGATGCCGCGAGGCTGCGCGGCACGGAGGTAAAGCTGGCGGCGGCGGATCGTTCGGGTGGCGTGACGACGGCCATCACGTAGGCCGTACGCGTGGGCACATCCATTTGCGACAATGCGCTGCGCACGAGCAGCAATGTCAACGTTGCCGGCAGCGAAGTGGTGAAAGCTGCGGCGATCAGGCACAGGCTTGCTGGGATGTGCGTGAAGACCATCGTGTTGAGCAGGCCGATTCTGCGAGCGAGAGGCGCAGCCACCAGTTGGGACGCCGCGCTGAGGAGCCCGGCCCAGAAGAAGAACTGACCCGCCGCGCCGATGGACAGGCCGAAGCGTTGGCTCAGCCATAGCGTGAGCAGTGAATTGACGAGCAGCCCGCCGGCAAACGCGTCGACGCTGAACAGCAGCGCAAGGTGCGTGACGACACGCCGGGATTCGCGCAGTGGCGCGCGCGTGCGTTGGATTTGCGCAGCGGCCGGCCGCGGTAAGCGAAGATAGAGGACCCAGATGACGAGTCCCGTCGCCGCATATAACAGGAACATCATGCGCATGGCCGGGAGCGCCGGAACGTGCATATGCGCCGTCAGCCATGCGGGTACGCCCGCCGCGAGCGAGCCGATCGAAGCCGAAACAGCGCCAATCAGGCTGTAGCGGGCGAACAAAGTGGTTCGCACGTCGCCGGTCGCCGATTCAGCAAGACGCGATTGTTCCAGCGGCAGAAAAAGGCTGACATCCCCGGAGCTCGGGTTGAGCGTGCCGATAAAGGCAACGACCAAGAGCGGCCAGAGCGACGATAACCCCGCGAAGCCGAGGCCGGTCGCGACCATCAATGCTGCCGCGAAAATAAACAGCCGGCGCGGCGCGAAGCGATGGGCAAGCGCGCCGACCGCGATCGTTGCCGCGGCGGAACCGATCAGCGTCGTCGTACCAATCAGGCCGACGTCGATTTTTCCTAGGCCCAGGGCGAGCAGATAAGCCGGCAGCAGCACGGCGACGAATCCATCGCACAAGCCGCGCAGGCCGCGGCTGATCAGCAGCAGATTGGCCGCCCCATCGACGCCGCCGGGCAACGTGCGCCATGACGGCCGCCCGGCGCACGCGACCGTCGGCCCCGCGTCACGCGTACTCATCATTTCCTTGGCACCACGCATAGCGCGCGTGATCCACCTCATGATCATGATTGGCTCAGCGCATCGTCAAATGGTGTGCGAATGGATAAGCGGATAAACAACTAGGCGTGAGCCAATGAATAAGCGGGCGCTGCTATCCGCATTTCGCCTTGAGCGCAAAGGGAGAAACAGGGAGATGATCGTGAGCACGGTCACCGATGCGTTCGCTCGCTGGCCGAGGCTCGCAAGACGATATCGGGGCAGTCAGCCGCAGAATTGACCCGCCTGCGCTTTCAGGGCCCGATAAAAACGCATGCGCGCTGTCGCGTTCTCGGTGGGCAGCGTCAAAACGAGAAGGGACCATGTCGACGATGATTCCATGTTGAATATGCTACGTTCATGTCGACATCGATACAAGCAAGCTTGGCGCTTCATGTCCGCGGGTCGCACGGTCGCATGGCCATCAATGAAAACGGGCCTACGCGGCCCGTTTTCCGTTGCTACCTGTCCGAGTTTAAAAGCCCACAAAGCGCGTTCGACAACGAGCACGCCGCCCCGAGAACAAAGTGAATGGCGCTATGCAAGCGGCGTAGTCATAGGCGATCGTCTCTGTGCCAAGATGATCCTTCGGCCCAGTTCGATTCCCGGCCGTTCGATGAGCAGGTACGTAAGCGACGACGCCGCGAGCACGCATGCCATCGCCAGTGCCCCCACGCGCCAATCGATACCCGAGTGCATTGCAGCGGCTTTCTTGATATAGCCCGACGAAAACAGAAGCGTCAGGATCAGCCCGTGCGTGAGATAGATGCTGTAGCTGATATTCCCGAGGCGACGCGCGGCGCGCAAGTTCAGTAGTCCGAACATGGAAGCGCCGTTGGCGATCAGGTAGAAGCACACGCCCAAGAGGAACGTGCCGGGCGGCGTGGACGGGTCGACGTAACCTACCATGCACGGCACAAGCGCCGCGGCAGCGATCAGAGAAGAAACAAGATCGTTGCGCGCGACCCATGCGCGCTTATCGAACGATGCGGCCACCATGCCGATAAAAAAGCTCGTGAAGTGGGGGACGATGCGAGGATCGAGATGGTAGCCGGCAACGAGCAGCACAACGGCGCCACCGGCGGAGAAGATGCGGTGGCCGCGAGCGGTGGCGAACACCGATATGAAGATGAGCGAGAAGTAAAACAGCCACTCATAGCGAAGCGTCCACGTCACGCCGGCGATGATGAGTCGCGTGTCGGTATAGTTATTGAGATCATGCCCCCGCACCGCCCCTAGCGCGAGCCATCTGGCGATTCCCACGGCCACTTCGCGCGTCGGCTGCAACAGTTCGAAATCCGATCGCGCGAACACGATCAGAAACATGACTGCGATGACCGCCAAATAGAGAGGACCAATTCGGAAAAGGCGGCCAATATACAGGTCTGTCCATTTAATCGAGCCCCGGAGCAATTTACCCCAGAAAAGATAACCGGTAATCATGAAGAACGTCCAAACCGTGCCTCTTCCCAAGAAGTAGAAGAATGCCGATGGATGGGGTTCCCATATGCCTGTCGTGTGATACACGCTCATGAAATCGAGGTGATGGAAGAACACGCCTAGCGCGAGGAAGCCCCGCAAGCTGTCGAGTCCCTTCGCTCTGGCGGTGGGACCCGTCTGCTCGTCCAGCACGGAGAACGGCGAAAACCGGAAAACGAAAAGCGCCAGCACAATTAGCAGAGGCGGCATAGCAATGTCGATGGCGTTCAAAGCATTTCCTCGAAGCAGAGTTGCGGCCGGACCGATTCTACGTAGCAATACGCCCACCTTGCTACGATGGTTGCGAATTTGTCCGTTAATGACTAGCGTGGAATACGCTAAACGTCATTGATTCGGGGAGGCAGGCCAACTACGCATTTTGTGAGCGACATTCCATACGCACATTCGATGCATCGCAGTTGCCATTCCGGGCGGAGGGGATTGCCGATTGTCAATTACCTTTCAGCGGCGCGATTTTCATTGACGAAAACGTGATCGTCGGCAAACGTTATTTGAATGGCGATGAGCAGAGCGCGCGTTTCCCAATCTGATTGCCATGCGGGAAGCGCAAGCGAGCGCGCGTTCTCTATGCGTTCGAGAATGTGCGCTTTGCGGCCCGGACGCTTGTGCGCAGCGAACAAGCCCGGGCGCTTTTTCTTGAGCGGACAAGCACTTGCCGCGCTTGCCCAGACTTTATCCCCAGGGCCTTCCACAGAAAATGTGGATAAGGCTGCGACGATTTGTCTATCGCTGGCTTACAGGCCGATCGCTATCGCAATCAACCCCGCCGCGATCCCGCCTGCGACAACGCACGCACCGGTCAGCGCCAGAATCCGAGGCGGAAACGAGCGTCCGAGCATGGCGAGCGACGGCACGCTAATGGGCGGCAACGTCAGCAGCAGGGCGGCGGCGGGTGCGGCCGCCATGCCGAGCGATAGCATCGCTTGAATGATCGGCACTTCGCCCGCGGTCGGAATGACGAACAATGCCCCAGCGATGGCGAAGGCCAAGATCCACGGCAGGCTGGCATCGATGCCGGCGCCGATATGAGGAAAGAGCCACGCACGCGCCGCGCCCATCAACAATACGAGCACGATGTATTCGGGAATGAGACGCACGCTCATGCGCGCGAAGATTTTCAGCCAGCGGACGAACATGACGCCGGTGTCTTCATCCGGCTGCATCCGACTGATTGCATCCTGTGCCGCGCTGCCTTCTTGGTGAGTGGCCGTGCGATCGACGAGATAGCCGATGCCGAGCACCAGCGCGAGACCGAGCGCCAGCCGCAGCCCCATCCATTGCCAGCCCAACACGAAGCCGATGAACACGAGCGTGGCCGGATTGAGCAGTGTGTTGCCGAGCCAGAAAGAAATGGCGGCGCCCGGAGCGGCGCGACAGGCGCGCAAGCCCGCCACGACCGGCGCCGCACAGCACGTGCACATCATGCCGGGCAGCGACATGGCCGCGCCGGCCATCACGCTGCCGAAGCCTCGCTTACCCAATGCTCGCAAGACCCAGCGCGAGGGAATCAACGCCTGTACGGCCGAGCCGAGCAAAAGACCCAACAGCATGGCTTGCCAGATTGCCTTGCCGTAGGCGATTGCGTAGCTCACCGCGGCATTCAGCGAGGCTGCGGGCGGCGCGGCTTCCGTACCCATCAGAATCGAATTGCCGATCGAATGATGACTGGCCGCGACAAACGCGCGGCCGTAATAGGGGAGCCATTTGACGTAGAACAGGCCGCATACGGCGATCGTGAGCAGGACGGTAGGGCCGATCAGATATCGGCGATTGCTGGCGACGCTTGAATTCATGGGGGCTCTTTGACCTTGCAACTTCTTGGGGGCGGGGCAATTTTATCCTAGCGGGAAGCGCGCCCGCGTCGGCGCACTGACGAGTGAGGCATTCGCATTGCTTCGTACCGTGTCCATCCTTGGCAACGAACCGGAGCATGATATGCAATGGATCGGAACCTGGAGGAACCAATACGGGAGCGAACTGACTATCACCGACGAAGCCGGCGGCCGACTGGCCCGCACTTTCGCACCGCGCTGGAAGATAGCGGCTTTCACGGACAAACGCTCAGCGTGACGGGCATCACGCAGGGCGCATGCGTCAACTTCGCCTTCGCCTGCAAGACTAAGGCGGGGGACCTGCTCGCTTCGTTCAGCGGCATCCTGTTTGGCGACCGAATGGAGACGGTGCGGTTCGTGCTCGCGCATGCGCCGGACAAGCGCGAGCCATGGCCACACGCAGTCGCGACGAATCACGACACGTTTGCACGAGCCGCCAAATCCTAACCATGAGTTCAGCCTACAACACTCGCATCTCGCGAATCTTGCCGATCTGCGGCGAGCGGCTGAGGATCAAGTTGGTAATGAATTCGGGGAGCAAAGCAAACGGGATATCGTCGGGCACGTTGTCGACGACCTGACACGGCACGTGCACGATGAAGTCGTTCGGTGCGCTCTTGAGACTATGCTCGTAGGTCACGCGGTAGTTCATTTTTTCAGGCACCCGCAAAAGTTCGCGACGTTCATGCCGACTCGGCAGCGATACTCGCGACATGAACGTCGTGCCGGGCGGTGGTGCCCGGCTAATCAACGCAATGCTTTTGCATGATAAGCAAGATGCTCGCCGATGAAGGTGGCGATGAAGTAATAGCTGTGGTCGTAGCCCGCGCGCATGTTCAGTTGCAAGCGATGCCCCGCCGCCTCGCACGCTTCGCGCAGCAGTGCCGGTTTCAACTGGGTGTCCAAGAACTCGTCGGTGTCGCCTTGATCCACCAGCAGCGGCAGCCGTTCGGTGGCGTGTTTCAGCAACTGCACCGTGTCGTAGCGCTTCCACGCCTCGCGATCGTCGCCGAGATACGCCGTGAATGCTTTCTCGCCCCACGGCACCTGGCTCGGCGCGACGATCGGCGCGAACGCCGACACGCTGCGATAGCGGCCCGGATTGCGCAGGGCGATCGTCAGTGCGCCGTGCCCGCCCATTGAATGGCCGAAGATCGAGCGAGCGTCCGTGGTTGGAAACTCGGCCTCGATCAGCGCCGGCAATTCGTCGACGACATAGTCGTACATGCGGTAATGCTTGGCCCACGGTTGCTGCGTCGCATTCAGGTAAAAGCCGGCGCCCTTGCCGAGATCGTAGGCTGGATCGTCGGCGACATCGTCGCCGCGCGGGCTCGTATCCGGCGAGACGACGATGATGCCGTGCTCGTTGGCATAGCGCTGCGCACCGCTCTTGGTGATGAAATTCTGCTCGGTGCCGGTGAGCCCCGACAGCCAGTACAGCACCGGACATGGCTCGCCACGCACCGCTCGTTCGGGCAAGTACACGCCGAACCGCATTTCGCAGTTGAGGGCGGAGGAAGCATGTTTCCATACCTCCTGGCTTCCGCCGTGACAGGCGTGTCGTTCGATCCGTTCCATATCGATCAGGCCTCGCGATAAGTGCCTTTGGCTTTGGCCGCGTGCGCGGCGAGCAGATCCATCAGCGGCGGGTTGAGGCAGTCGTAGGGCTCGAGCCCGTTGTCTCGGAGAGTCTGCCGCACGTCGGCCAATGCGGAAGGCGGCGTGCCGTTTTCGATGATCGACGAAACGAACGCGGCAAAGGTGGGGCCGTCCCAGCCCGCATCCTTCGACAGCTCGGTGTGGATGAAGTCGAGCCCATGGAACGCGTGCGCCGGGTTCTCGATACGTCCGAACAGATGCGTGCCGCAACTCGTACAGGCGTAGCGTTGAATCAGTGCCGAGTCGTCCACGACCTTGAGCTTTTCGGGGTGTGCGGTGACCGTTACCTTATCGCGAGGCACGACGCCGACCACGGAAAAAAGCGCACCGTCGGGCTTCCAGCACTTCGTGCAACCGCAGGCGTGGTTGAACAGCACCTGGCTGTCCACGCGCACCTCGACGGGATCGGTCGCGCACGAGCAACGCAACGTACCGCCATTGAAATCGCTCGCGCCTTTTTGAATACCGTTGTCGACGCTCGGGTGAATTGCCGTGGTCATGATCTGTCTCCTAGTGGGTGTTCGTTGGGAGGGTTAGCGACGGGCGATCAGTAATGGACGACGGTGCGAATGGACTTGCCTTCGTGCATCAGATCGAATGCTTCGTTGATTTCGGCGAGCGATTTCGTATGCGTCACGAACGGCGCGAGCTGAATCTTTCCGTCCATGGCGTCCTTCACCATGCCCGGGAGCTGCGAGCGTCCTTTGACGCCGCCGAACGCGGTACCGAGCCAGCGCCGGCCGGTGACGAGTTGGAACGGCCGCGTGGAGATTTCTTGTCCCGCGCCCGCGACGCCGATGATGACCGACTGGCCCCAGCCGCGATGAGCGCATTCGAGCGCCGCGCGCATGATGTTGACGTTGCCGATGCATTCGAAGCTGTGATCCACGCCCCAGCCCGTCATCTCGACGATCACCTGTTGAATCGGTTTCTCATGATCTTTCGGGTTCACGCAATCGGTCGCGCCGAAAACGCGTGCGAGTTCGAATTTGCCCGGGTTCGTGTCGATCGCGATGATGCGGCCGGCCTTCGCCAGCTTGGCCCCTTGGATCACGGCCAGACCAATGCCGCCCAGGCCGAACACGGCCACCGTATCGCCTTCTTGTACCTTGGCCGTATTCTTGACGGCGCCCAATCCGGTGGTGACGCCGCAGCCAAGCAAGCAGACCTGCTCGGGATTGGCGTCCGGGTCGATCTTGGCGAGCGAGACTTCGGCCACCACGGTGTATTCGCTGAACGTGGAGCACCCCATGTAGTGATAGATCGGCTGGCCGTTGTAGCTGAAGCGCGTGGTGCCGTCGGGCATGACGCCCTTGCCTTGCGTGGCGCGAACCGACACGCACAGGTTCGTCTTGCCGCTCTTGCAGAATAGGCACTCGCCGCATTCGGCGGTGTAGAGCGGGATCACGTGGTCGCCGGGTTTCACGCTCGTCACGCCTTCGCCCACTTCGACAACGATGCCGGCGCCTTCATGACCGAGCACAGCGGGGAAGAGGCCTTCGGGGTCGTCGCCCGAAAGCGTGAACGCATCGGTGTGGCAGACGCCCATATGCGTGATCTTGACGAGCACTTCGCCCTTGCGAGGCGGTTCGACGTCGATCTCGACGATCTCCAGGGGTTTGCCAGGCCAGAACGCAACGGCAGCACGTGATTTCATGTCAGTCCTTATGGGGCGAAAAGGGGAACTCAGCCGGCCGACCGATGGCTGCTGAATCGGAGCAACTCAACGAAAACTCAACGAACTCAACGAAGATAGGAGCGCACGAGGGACACGACATCGTCGATCGACCCTTGCTGCGCGCCATTGGCTTGCGCGACATGCGAAAACTCTTCACGTAAGTGGCTTTCGAGAACGCCTGCCATCAGCCCATTGATCGCGCCACGCACAGCGGCAATTTGCTGAAGAATCGGGCCGCAGTCGGCGCCTTCCTCGAGCGCGCGCTCGAGCGCATCGATCTGACCGCGCACTCGGCGCACGCGGGCGAGGACGCGTTTTTTCTCTTCTGTGGTGTGCGGCATGGGTTGGCTGTGAGTACTCCGGGGTAGTATCAAGTTAGCATACTACCCGCCAGTATCAAAATAACTTTTTCGCCGGACGGGAGACGGCGTTCAAAGCTGCCCGATATATTCGCCGCGAGCCGGGTAGTCGTTCTTGATGACGAAGTCGAGCGCCTGAACCATTTCC
>JBQCDS010000394.1:0-4214 GCA_051961035.1 Trinickia sp.
CCGCCCTCGATGTGCTGCGCCACCTGTGTAATTGTGGCGGCCGCCCGCCGCCCGGGTCCGGGGCGCCGCGACGATGCGCCGGCGCTGCAGCACAGTCAGCACAAGCACGGCGAGCAACGCGATCACGAGCGCTGCCGTACGCGCCACCGAGCGGGCGACGGCCTTGGCGGGCGCGAGATTCGAAAGCACGGCGATCTGCCAGTCAGTGCCCGACACCGGCCGCGTGACGACCAAAAACTCGGTTGGAAACGGGCGCGGGGTCGGCAAGCTGGCGGCGAGCGGATTGCCGCGCGCGACCGACTCGATACGGACATTCGGCGCGAGCGTGCGCACGACATGGAAGCCGGCCGGCGCGAGGGCGCCGGGCGCATCGTACTGATGCGTACGGACGATCTCGGCGCGCGAGACCGCCGTCAGCGCTTGCAGCGTCCGGTACTTGAGCCCCGGCACCGACGACAGAAAGATCACGCCGTGCGAATCGGCGGCGAACACGGGCTCGGCGCCTTGCCGCCAAACCGAATCGATCCGGTCGAGATCGATCTTGAGCGTCACGACGCCGAGCACCTGGTGTACGTGGTCATAGATGCGTTCAGCAAGAAAATAGCCCGGCTCCTTGCTGACGGTGCCAAGCCCGTAGAAGCTGCCATGGCCGTCGCGCATCGCGCCGATGAAATACGGGCGAAACGAGAAGTTCGAGCCGACGAACGTCTTCGGCTGGTTCCAGTTGCTCGACGCGAGCGTGTTGCCGCGCGTGTCCATCACGTAGAACGCATCCGAACCGGCGTCGGCGTTGACCGTCTGCAGATAGTCGTTCACGCGCGCGACGACACGAGGTTCGGCCGGATTGCGCAGCATCGAAAGGACATCGGTGTTCAGGCTCACGAGCGACGGCAAATAGCTGTAGCGGCGGACCTCGCTCGTCAGCGCGTTCTCGTAACCGTCAAGCCGGCGTGCGGCGGTGTCACGCAGCGCGCGAATCTCCACCTGCTCCGCGTAACGATACGCGAGCCACGCGCCCGCCGCCATCAGCAGCGCGAGCGCGACCGCGAGCATGAAGCGCGCGCGCCTCGTCGCCCACGCGTCCCGAGTTGCGCCCTTACCGCCGTTCTTCTTCACGGCGAACCTGGCCTCCCTCAATCCCGCGACCGGCGCTCTACTACCGCTCATTGCCCCGCCCCATCGCACAGTATCCTCCGAAGCCGCCATTCTAGCCGGTGGCGGTCGCTGCACCGGCGAACCTGAACACGGCCACGGTTTCCTTCAGACTTTCAGCCTGCTCCTCGAGCGAACGTGCCGCGGCGGCGGCCTGTTCGACCAGAGCGGCATTTTGCTGCGTGACGTCGTCCATTTGCATGACTGCCTGATTGACCTGTTCGATCCCCCTGCTCTGCTCACCCGATGCAGCCGCGATCTCCCCGACGATGCCGGCAGTCTGCCCGATCGCCTGCTTGATGCGCTCCATCGTCGCGCCCACATACTGCGCCCGTTTCGACCCGTCCGCGACCAGCGCCGCCGAAGCTTCGATCAACGCTTTGATCTCGCGCGCCGCGGACGCGGCGCGTTGCGCGAGAGTGCGCACCTCCGACGCCACCACCGCGAAACCGCGGCCATGCTCACCCGCGCGCGCCGCTTCGACCGCTGCATTCAGCGCGAGGATATTGGTCTGGAATGCGATGCCCTCGATCATGCCGGTGATCTCCGAGATCTTCGCCGAGCTATCGCTGATCTGAACGATCGTATCGATCATGTCCGCTACCGATTGATGACCGGCATCGGCCATCCCTGCCGCGTTTGACGCAACCGTGTTCGCCATACGTGCGTTGTCGGTGTTCGTCTTGACCGTCTCGGTCAGCTCCGTCATGCTCGCCACGGTCTCCTCGAGCGAGGCTGCCTGCTGCTCGGTGCGCGATGAGAGGTCCTGGTTGCCGTTGGCGATCTGCACGGCCGCCACCGTGACCGACTCCGTGGATGCCTTGATGCCACGCACTGTATCGGCCAATTGCTGATCCATTTTCTTCAACGATTCGAGCAACAGGCCGAACTCGTCCCGCGAGGTCAGGTCGACCCGATTGTCGAGCCTCCCTTCGGCAATGTGATGCGCGACGCTTATGGCCTGATCGAGTGGCCTCGAAATGGCACGCCCCAGATAGACGGACACGCCGACTCCCAAGATGGCGCCCATTGCCAGCAGTCCCGCCAGCATCCGGAAGAGCCGGTCGTAGGTGGCGCGGCTATCCTTGGCGTTCTGCTCGGCTGCATCGCTGTTGAGTTTTCCAAGCTGCCTTAAATCGTCATAGAGGGTGTCGGCCACGGGCACCAGATTCTCTTGCGCTGCCCGCCCGCCGTCCAGATCGCCGTTGCGCAAGGACGCCACAACCTGACCCGTGATCGCGTCGAACCGCGGCAGAACGCTTTTGATCTTGTCCGCGATCGCCTGGGCCTTCGGGTTGCTTGCGAGGTCGACGTGCGCGTAGCGGGCCAGCGCGTCCTTCAGGATTTTGCGCGAAGCGCCGATCCGAGCGAGTATCGCCGGCGTCTGGCTCGGATCACCGATGATTTCGATGCGGCTCATCTGCAAGCGGATATCGAACTGGGCGGAGCGAGCATCCGCGAGCTCGATGATCGGAGCGGTGTCCTGCATGAAGGAAACATGCATTTCGTCATCGAGCCGCTTGAGTCCGGATAGGCCCAACGCCCCAATCGAAATCATCAGGCACACGCATAGAGCGAATGCGAGTGCAATTTTGAACTTGATCGAGTATCTGATTTTCACGGCGATGTCCCCATGCAATTCATTGCGGCGAGCTGCGAATTCCGGGGTGCCAACGAATCGGCACCCCGGACGTCGCCCGTCGGACGAGACTGTCAAAGCCCGAAGTAAGTCTCGCGCACCGCATCGCTCGCTTCGAGCTCCTCCCGCGAGCCCGATACGCGCACCTTGCCGTGATCGAGCAGATAGCCGCGATCTGCCAGGTCGAGAAACGCGATGTTCTGCTCGGCGATCAACAACGAGGTACCGTCGCCGATGGCTGTCCGCAGCGCGTCGATAACGCTCTTGACGAACACGGGCGCGAGCCCCGAAGAAGGCTCGTCCATCAGCAGCAGGCGCGGTTCGGAGATCAGCACCTTCGCGATGCCGAGCATCTTGCGCTGCCCGCCCGACAGGCTCGCAGCGGCGGCGCGCCGCTTCGCCGCCAGTGCGGGAAAGAGCTCGAACAGCACTTCCTTGCGCTGGCGGATCTTGGCCTCCGACATGAAATAGCCGCCCAGCGCGATGTTTTCGTCGATCGACAGCGTCGGGAACACGCCGAGCTCTGACATGAACGCGATGCCGCGCCGGATCCGCTGGTCCGGTCGCAGCGTGTCGATGCGCTCATCGTCGAGCGTGATGCGCCCGCCCTTGCATGGCAACAGCCCGATCAGAGTGCGCAGCAGCGTCGTCTTGCCCGCGCTGTTTGCACCGAGCAGCAGCACGGTTTGTCCCGGCTCGACCCGCATATCGACACCCCAAAGCACTTGCATGTCGCCATAACCTGCCTCCACGCCTTCGACTACGAGAGAGACTGTCATCATGCCGCTCCAATGAATGCCGCGATAACTTCGGGGTCGCGCGAGGCAGTCGCGAGCGGCCCCTCGAACAGCATGCGCCCGGCGCCCAGCACGATCACGCGCTCCGTTATGCGGTTGAGAAACTCGAGCAAGTGCTCGACCACGATCATCGCAATACCGCGTGCCGAGAGCCGCTGCAACAGGTCGGCGATCACGTTCAATTCGGCCGGGTTGAGCCCCGCGCCAATCTCGTCGACGAGCAGCAGCTTCGGCCGCGTCGCGAGCGCGCGCCCAAGGTCGAGCAGCTTCTGCTGGTTGACAGTCAGTGAGCCTGCGATGCACGACGCGACGCCGGCCAAGCCGATGTCTTCAAGAATCGGGGCGATCTCGCGCGGGTCCAGGCGCACACTTCGCGCCGCGACTTCGACGTTCTCGCGCACGGTCATGTCGCGGAACACTTTCGGCACTTGGAACGTGCGGTTGATGCCGAGGTGCGCGCGCCGGTACATCGGCAGGCGGTTGATCTTGTGCCCCAGGAAGTCGATGACGCCTTCGTCGGCCTGCAGGAGTCCCGAAATCAGGTTGATGGTTGTGGTCTTGCCAGAACCGTTCGGGCCGACGAGGCCGACGATTTCACCAGGCGCAACGCTGAAGCTCACGTCGTT
>JBQCDS010000395.1:0-2303 GCA_051961035.1 Trinickia sp.
GTTGCGACTGCTGAATGGTCACGCAGCGTTCGGCGTAGGCGGGACGTGGTTTAAGATCGGCATCAGCCATATCAACTCCCTTGATGAGTTGGTGGTGGTGAGCGGGCCGTATCGGTTGCAGCCGATACGGCCCGCGCTTTTTTAAACAATCCTCCTTCCTATCATGACGTCATGAGCTTGGCCATCTGCGAACGCTTGACGAGACTGTCCATGAGGACGATCAGAGCTTGTTGATCTTCGTCGGATAGGAAATCCATCTGTTCATAGAGCGCATGCAAGCGCGGGTTGTGGATGCGCGGCTCGGTCGGTGGTTCGAGGCCGACGAGCGCATCGACACTGGTTTGCAGGACCTGGGCGATCCGTACAACGGCATCGAGCTGCGGCAGTGAGGCACCGCGCCTTGCGCAACATCGAAAAGGATTGGAAGATGCCACCTATCACCTGGCGGCAAGCAGTCAATCAGTTCGCCATCCCGTTCGGCGAGCGATTCACCGCCGCCATCAGCTGAGATTTTTAACCGACCTCAGCACACAAAATTCCTGACACCTCCGTGTTGATTGAAATGGCGACAAAATCCTCGGCTGAGCGATGCGCATCCCAGAAGCCACTGACAATCCATCCCTAAATCGACCCCCTCACCACCTTCCTTCCGTCCGATTTTTTTCGCCCCCGGTCTTGGCGCGCTATCGTTAGCCCTTAACGTTCGACCCTTTCGACTGAACGTGTGTCGCAATCCGAGCGATGCGTGCCACGAAGGGGGCAGCAGCGATATGAAAGGCGGATTCGAAAGACAACCCTGGCTCAAGCTGGCGGTCACCATGGCCGCGCTTGTCGCAGTCACCGGGCTCGCAGGTTGCGTCGATGATCTCAACGGTGGATCGAAAGCGCGCGAATCGAAATCGGATAACGGAAAGGGCAACGGTCCGATCAAAGTCGATGGACAGTCGAAGGATCTATCGAACGATCTGAAGGGCATCAAGGTGGTGGCGCCTCCCGTGACATGGAACACCGACGGATCGCCTCCCCAAGCCGGATACTATCTCGCCGGGGGCATCCAGCTGGCATCGACGCTCAGGTCGCAGGCACCAGGCGCCTATACGACGCTGCCGTGGGGAAACGCGGAGACGCTTAGCTTAGCAACCGGCACCGTGACCGACCTCTTCGGTAATGGCGAGTTCGCGATGGGCCGTTGGACCGACGGCAGCGATTCGACGGGACACTCATACAACGCGAACCAAGGCCGGGTGTGGGCGATCGGCGCGCCGGTCGATGTGCGGATGGCGCCTGGAACCATCAAGCGCTGCACGTTGAAGGCGGCTACGCGTCCCACCACGCGGGACGGCAATACGGCCCCCGGCATGCTGCGCGACGCGACGGCTGCCGTGGCCGGCGATCCGTCCGGATTGGGAGCGAGCCTGGCTGACGTGACATTGCAATACTCGATCGGCACCGATCTCGATCAACGCTTCCAGGCCAAAACGCGGACGGGGCAGATATCACGCACGCCTCAATGGTCTATCGCTACGGAATTCCTAGGCCCGGACGCGGCGAAGCCGTACCTCGTCGTGTCGTACGGCGTGCATTCGCCGAGCGCCGGACTCATCAACGGCATCGCGGTGTTGAACTGCTCGGGTTGACCGGGCATGTTCATGCATGCATCGACTAGCCGCTAGCCTCAGCGCTTGCTACCGGCATGTCGAGGGGCGCACAGTGGTATCAGGCCAGGCAGGCGGGCAATCGTCGCCCGCCGTTGCCTTCACGCGCTGTCCGTCACGCAGGCTGCGGGACGGCGTCGAGAAACCCCGTGACGCTAGCAAATCGCCCCGCGGCATCCACGACGCCAAAATCCGAGCCCTTTACGATCGCCTCGCCGCCCGGCGCAATGAGCTGCCAGGAAAATCGAACGTAGCGATTGAAGCCGTCCGCACCGCCGCTGAGCCGAAATTCATGGTGCGGAAATCGCTCGTGCACGGCGCCGATCATCGCGTCGATGCTGTCGTGACCGTCCCCGGCCATTAGCGGATCGACATAAGAAGCGTCGTGGGCCCACGTCTGCGCGATCAACGCGCGCCGGCGCTCGGCATCGGTCTCGTTCCACGCGGCGATATAACGTTCGACCAGTTCATGATGGGCAGTCATAGTGCTCTCCAAAGTTGGGTGGTGGATGTAACGGCATGAGCCGTGGCGCCGGGCGCGATCGCGCGTCCTTCTCCTTGTGCGTCGTAACCGCTCGGCGCTTGCAATGAAGCTTCGGACAAAGCGCGGCACCCGTCGATTACGCCGGAGGTAATGGAATCGGCGCG
>JBQCDS010000396.1:0-2436 GCA_051961035.1 Trinickia sp.
CACCGAATCCTGCTTCTTCATCGGATTGTGGCAGGGTTCGTGGTACATGTAGCGCGTGCCGGCCACGCCTTCGAGCTTCACGCCCTTTTCGAGCAGATAGTCGTGGATGTCGACAATGCGCGAGCCCGGGAAGATTTTCTCGAAATCGTATTGCTCCAACTGGTCGTAGCAGGTGCCGCACGACACCACGACCGTCTTGATATCGAGATAGTTCAGCGTGTTGGCCATGCGGTGGAACAGCACGCGATTGTCGGTGACGATCTTCTCGGCCTTGTCGTACTGGCCGGAACCGCGCTGCGGATAGCCGCAGCACAGATAGCCCGGCGGCAGCACGGTCTGAACGCCCGCTTCCCACAACATCGCTTGCGTCGCGAGCCCGACTTGCGAGAACAGACGTTCCGAGCCGCAGCCGGGGAAATAGAACACGGCTTCCGAATCGACGGTGGTCGTCTGCGGATTGCGAATGATCGGGACGATCTTGTTGTCCTCGATATCCAGCAGGGCGCGCGCCGTCTTCTTCGGCAGGTTGCCCGGCATCTTCTTGTTGACGAAGTGGATCACCTGCTCGACGACGGGCGGCTTGCCCGTGGTTGCGGGCGGATGCGCCGTCTGCTTCTTCACGAACTTCTTGAGCACCTCGTTGCCGAGGCGCTGCGCCTTGTAGCCGATGCCCATCATCGCGGTGCGCGCGAGATTGATGGTCTGCGGATTCGTCGCGTTCAGGAAGAACATGCCGGCCGCGTTGCCAGGATTGAACTTCTTCTTGCCCATCTTGCGCAGCAGGTTGCGCATATTCATGGTCACGTCGCCGAAGTCGATCTTCACCGGACACGGCGTCACGCATTTGTGACAGACCGTGCAGTGATCGGCGACGTCGCCGAATTCGTCCCAGTGCTTGATGGACACGCCGCGGCGCGTCTGCTCTTCGTACAGGAACGCCTCGACCAGCAGCGAGGTCGCGAGAATCTTGTTGCGCGGACTGTACAGCAGGTTCGCGCGCGGCACGTGCGTCGCGCACACCGGCTTGCACTTGCCGCAGCGCAGGCAATCTTTGATCGACTCGGAAATCGCGCCGATGTCGCTCTGCTGCATGATCAGCGATTCATAGCCCATGAGGCCGAAGCTCGGCGTGTAGGCATTGCGCAGATCGGCGCCTTCCAGCAGCTTGCCCGCGTTGAAGCGGCCGTGCGGATCCACGCGCTGCTTGTATTTGCGGAATTCGCCGATTTCGTCGTCGGTCAGGAATTCGAGCTTGGTAATGCCGATGCCGTGCTCGCCGGAGATCACGCCGTCGAGCGAACGCGCCAGCTTCATGATGCGCGCGACCGCCTTGTGGGCGTCCTGCAGCATCTCGTAGTTGTCGGAATTGACCGGCAGGTTGGTGTGCACGTTGCCGTCGCCCGCGTGCATGTTCAGCGCGACGAACACACGGCCGCGCAGCACCTGCTTGTGGATGGCCTGAGCTTCGTCGAGGATCGGCTTGAACTCGCCGCCGTTGAAGATCTGGCGCAACTCCGCACGGATTTCCTGCTTCCACGACACGCGGATCGTGCGGTCCTGCGTGACATGGAACACGGTCGCGTCCGGCTGCGCGTCCACGCGGTCCGCGAACTTCTCGGCGAGCGCCTCGTAGCCGAGGCCGACCAGATAGTGCTGCGCCTCGCGCAGCGACAGGTCCAGCCTGTCGCGCAGGAACTCCCAGCGCGTGCGCACGCGCTTGAGCAGATCCAGCGCCTGTTGCACGCGGTCTTCGAGCAGCTCGGCGCTCGGGATTTCGTTGGCGTCGTCGCTCTTGCCGAGCGGCAGCTTGCCACCCTTGAAAAACGCCTCCAGCGCGTCGACGAGCTGCAGCTTGTTCTTGATCGACAGCTCGATGTTGATGCGCTCGATGCCGTCCGTGTACTCGCCCATGCGGTCGAGCGGAATCACCACGTCTTCGTTGATCTTGAACGCGTTGGTATGCTTCGCGATGGCCGCCGTGCGGCTGCGGTCGAGCCAGAAGCGCTTGCGCGCCTCGGCGCTCACCGCCACGAAGCCCTCGCCGCTCTTGCCATTGGCCATGCGCACCACTTCGGACGTGGCCTGCGCCACGGCGTCCGCATCGTTGCCGACAATGTCGCCGATCAGCACCATCTTCGGAAATGCGTTGCGCTTGCTCTTCGTCGCATAGCCGACCGCGCGCAGGTAGCGCTCGTCGAGGTGTTCGAGGCCGGCGAGAATCGCGCCGCCCTGCTTCGACGTTTCGAACAGGTAGTCCTTGATTTCGACGATGCTCGGAATCGCGTCGCGCGCTTGGCCGAAGAATTCCAAGCAGACGGTGCGCGTATGGGCCGGCATCTTGTGCAGGACCCAGCGCGCCGCGACGCGGCCCAGCAGCTCGTCGGCCTGCTGCGGACGGTCGCCGAGGATCTCTTCCTTCGACACGCCTTCGCCCGT
>JBQCDS010000397.1:0-11294 GCA_051961035.1 Trinickia sp.
GATCCCGAACAACTGGAAAGACGGCGGCTATCTCGAGCGCCTGCCGAACGATCCGTGGGGCAATACCTATCAGTATCTGAATCCGGGCGTGCACGGCGAGGTCGACGTATTCAGCTACGGGGCCGACGGCAAGCCGGGCGGGCAAGGCAACGATGCCGATGTCGGCTCGTGGCAGTAGAGCGGCGCCTCTCGCATACGGCGCGTGGCTTGTTCTAACCGTTTAGCATCAACCGCGAACATGCTCGTCAAGGGCGACATCGATTCGTCGCGCGCGCGCGCGCCTCGCACGGCCGAGGCCGGGCCAAGGCCCGCCCGCTCGCGCGGCTTCACGTTGCTCGAAATGATGGTCGTGCTCGTCATCGCGGGGTTGCTCGTATCGCTCGCCTCGGTCTCGCTCAGGCGCAACCCGCGCACGGATTTGAACGAAGAAGCGCAGCGTCTTGCGCTGCTGTTCGAGACGGCTTCCGACGAAGCACAGGTGCGCTCGCGGCCCATCGCTTGGTACCCCGTGGGGAACGGATATCGCTTCGACGTGCGTAGCGAGGATGGCTGGCGCCCGCTGTTGCGCGACGATCTGCTGCGCCAAAGAGGCTGGGAAGGCGGCGTGACCGATGTCACGATCGACTACCCGGGCTCCGATCTTCACCCCGATCGCCTTGTGTTCGGCGTCGAAAGCATCGGCCAAGCCGTGACCGTCACGCTGTATTCGTCCGTCGGACGCGCGACGATCGTCGGTACCGGCAACGGCCGCTACCAGGTGCGTTGAACATGCGCTCTCTTCGCCCCGCCGCACGTGCCCACGGCTTCACGATGGTCGAAGTGCTGGTTGCGCTTGCGATCATCGCCGTCGCGCTCGTCGCATCGCTGCGCGCCGTCGGCATGCTCGCCACCGACGAGGCCGAACTGCACCGACGTCTGCTCGCCGGATGGAGCGCCGACAATGCGTTGACCGAACTGCATCTGGCCCGCCAATGGCCCGAACTCGGGACCACGACCTTCGACTGCCCGCAAGGCAACTTGCCGCTCACCTGCACTCAGCGCGTGAGCGCCACGCCGAATCCGACTTTCCGCCGTGTCGAGGTGTCGGTAACGACGCCTGGGCGCGCGGGCAATCTCGCTCAACTCGTCACGGTGGTAGCCAATGAAACGGAACGCGCGCTTTGAGCCCAAGCGCGCCGCCCGGCGCGAGCGGGGATTCACGCTTATCGAGCTGATGGTGGCGATCACGATTCTCGCCGTCATCGCTATCCTCTCGTGGCGAGGGCTCGATCAGATCATGCGCGGCCGCGAGTCGATCCAGCACGCGATGGAAGACGAGCGTGTGTTTGCCCAACTGTTCGATCAACTGCGGGTCGACGCCCGCCAGGCCGCGACCGACGACGAAGTCGGCCAGCCGGCGATCTATACGTCGCCCGATGGGCTGCAGATCGTGCGCTCGTTCGGCTTCGCCGGTGACGCGCCGCGGTTGCAGGTCGTGCGTTATCAAGTCCGAAACGGCCGCGTCACACGATATGCTTCGCCGCCTCTGGCGACGGTGGGGCAATTGCGGCGCGCGATGCTGGGCACGAGCACGAGCGACTGGAGCGTCGTGCCGTTGATGTCGGGCGTCGGCAAGATCAGCGCCCGTATGTACGTGCCGAATGTCGGCTGGACGACGAAGATGGGCGACGTCATTGCGGAAATCGCGCGCAACGCCAACAACCTGAAGGTGCCGCAGTTCGGCGCCGCACCGCTCGCGCGTGCGGTCACGGGCCTCGAGATAACGATCGGCGCGCCGTCCCTGCATGAGCCGATCCGGCGCATGTTCCTCGTCGGAGAATGACGGTGCGCGCGCGATTCGTCTCGTTCATGAAGGCTCGTTCACGCCGCCGGCCAACGCCGCGGCGCCAGCGCGGCGCGGCCATCATCAGCGCCCTGCTTGTCGTGAGCCTATCGGCGATCCTCGTGGCCGGCGTGCTTTGGCGTCAGCAAGTGCAAATTCGCCGGATTCAAAATCAGCGCCTGATGTCGCAAGCGCTTTGGGTGGCGCGCGGCGCGATCGATTGGACGCGCCTCATTCTGCGCTCGGAGGCCGACACGGCGCCCACCGTCACTTATCTGGGCGGCGTCTGGGCCGTGCCGATCGCGAAAACGCGGCTCTCGGAGTTTCTCGGAAAAACCGACCAAGCCGACGCGGCTCAAACCGAGCAAACGTACTTATCGGGCTCGATCGAAGACGCGCAGTCAAAGTTCAATCTGCGCAATCTGGCCTCGGTTCCGGCGCCCGGCATGCTGCAAGTGGATCCTCAGGAAACGGCGATTTTCGCGCGGCTGCTCACCCTCGTGGGCCTGGACGGTGGGCTCGCGAAAGCCGTCGCGGTGCGGGTGCGCGCATCGCTGCTGCATTCGGCCACGCGGTTTCAAAGTCCGATCAGTACCCGGTTCGGCGGGGCGGCGGAAGCCCCCGAGCCGGAGCCGGGCAGTGCCGCGGGCGGCAACACTGTGACGAACAGCCCGGGCCTTCAAAGCGAAGGCGCGGAAAACACCGACGCCGAGCCGCTGCAATTCACGAGTGTCGATTCGCTGTTGAATGTGCCGGGCTTCACGCCGCAGGCGGTGGCGCGGCTGCGCCCGTTCGTGACAGTGCTGCCGACGCAAACGCCCGTCAACATGAATACGGCGCTGCCCGAAGTCGTGGCCGCGCTGGTGCCCGGCATGTCGCTGTCGAGCGCGCAGGCCTTGGTGGCGCGGCGCCAGAGTGCATTCTTCCGGAATACCGGCGATGTCCAGCTCGCCTTGCAAGGCGCCGGTGGGCTGGCTCAGAGTGCGGACATTTCGCAAATTCCCATGGACGTGACGTCGAGCTATTTTTTTGTGCATGGACACGTGCAATATGACAGGGCGGAGATTGACCGCACGACGCTCATCTATCGCGATCCGCTTACGCATGCGACACGCGTCGTGCGCGTGAGCGATCAGCTATAACCGGATTAAAAACCAAGAGAGGACGGGCCTTGAGCACGTTGATCGTCTTACTGCCGCCGCGCGATCCCGCGGTGCCGTCGCAAGAATGGCAACTGCCCGAGTTGCCGTTCATGCTTCTCGACAAAGGCGGGCGCAAGGAGCGCGCGGGCCGCGCGGCGCTGACGTTTTTGCCGCGCGCTTCCACGACGGTGCTGATCGTGGCAGCCCGCGACATGCTGATGCTGGCCGCGCCGCTGCCGCCGCTAAAGGGGCCACGGCTCAAGCAAGCGTTGCCGAACGTCGTCGAGGACTACCTGATCCAAGACGCCCAAACCTGCCACATCGCGCTGGACCCGCAACCGCTCGCCGACGGCTCACGGATGGTGGCCATCATCGATCGCGGCTGGTTCCGTTTCATCGTCGAGGCGTTCAACAGGGCGGGCCATCGAAGCTTGCGCGCGGTACCGGTTACGCGCTGTTTGCCCGCGCCCATCGCCGCCGTCGCGGCCGAAGAGCCGGCACTGGCCGAAGCCGGCGCGATGGGGGGCGAGCCGAGCGTCCCGGCGCCGCCGCTCGACACGCCGCAACTCGTCGCCGCCGTGCTCGGCACCGTGGCGCAGACGGCGCCCGCGATCTTGGCCGATGTGGCGGTGGACGCGATGCCCGAGCCGGCGTTCGTCGACACGGCGGAGCCGCGCGTCGAACTCGCCCTTGCGCGGGGGGCACACGGTGAGGGCCTGGCGGTGCCGCTGTCGGCGCTCGGCACAACGCTTGCGGCGTTGGCCGGCGAAGCCAGCGTGACGGCGTACGAACTCACTGGATTGCCCGGCGGCGAACCGACGCTTGCGGGGGAGGCCATGCCCGCGCACGGCGTGCACGTGGGGGTGGCGCCGCTACCGTTCGAGACGCTCGCGCGCAACGCGCTCGCCAGCCGGTTCGATCTTTGCCAGTTCGAGTTCGAATCGCGGCCGTGGCGGCTCGATCGTTCGACGTTGCGCCGGTTGCGCCTGCCGATCGCGCTCGCTTGCGCGGCGTTGCTTGCGGCGGTGATCGGTGCCAACGTCCAATGGATGATGCTCGCGCGAGAGCGCGATGCCCTGAGCGCGCAAATGACGGAACTCCTGTTAAACGCCTTTCCGAAGACGACCGTCGTGCTCGATCCCGCAACGCAGATGACGACGCAGCTCGAACACTTGCGCGTCGCCGCCGGCGAATTGTCGCCGACCGATTTTCTCTCTTTGGCGGCGCGTCTCGAGCATTCGCTGGGCGGGGTGCCCGTGAACGGCATAGCGGCACTCGATTACCACGATCGACGGTTGGATGTGACCTTCAAGCCCGACGTCAAACCCGATCCCGCGTTCGGCCAGCGGCTCGGGCAGAACGGGCTCGTCGGCGACATCGATACGAACACCGGTAAATGGGTCATTCGAAACGGGGGCGGTCAATGAATCTCGGCACACTCGGCAATGTCTGGGCGGGCTTCTGGGAGCCGCGCACCGCACGGGAAAAGATGCTGTTGACGTGGGGCGGGGTGGCGCTCGCGGTCGTCATCGCTTACTCGGTGCTATGGGCGCCGGCGCAGCAAGGGCGTGAGCAACTGCGCCAAACGCTGCCGGCGATGCAACATCAAATCGCTCAGATGACGGCACAGGCGGACGAGGCGCGCGCGCTGGCGCCGGCCGCGCAGGGCGTCGCGCCCACGGGCGGCGCGCTGCGCGATGCGCTGTCTGCGTCGCTGACGCAAACGGGGCTGACGACGACACAAGTTCGATTGACCGGCGAAGCGGTGCAGATCGACGCGAAGAACGCATCGTTCCCGGCATGGACGATGTGGCTCAACGACGCACGCAAGCAATTCAAGGTGCGCATCGTCGAATTGCATGCGAACGCGCTGAAGGAAGACGGCCAAGTCGATCTCACGGTCTCGTTGCAGCCGGCCACCGCGCCTGCGAGGGCCGAGCAATGAAGGCAGCCGTGACGACTCACGCCGATGCGGGTGATCGCTTGGTGCGCCATTGCGTGCGAGGTCGCGCATGAAGTGGGTATGGCGGCGCTTGATCGCCGTGCTGCCGTGGCTTGCGATTGCGGTGGTGTCGTGCGTGGTGACGCTCGTCGTCATGCTGCCGGCTGCCTGGATCACGCCGCAGTTCACGAAGGCGACGCAGGGGCACATCAACCTGACGGAGGCGTCCGGCTCGCTGTGGCATGGCTCGGCCACGCTCGTGCTGGCGGCGGGATCGGGCGGCGGCACGGGCACCTTGCTGCCTGGGCGCGTGCAATGGGATACGGCGTTCTGGCCGTTGTTCACCGGCCGCTTGAGCATGCGCATGCGACAAACGCCGGCGATGCCCGAGGCGATCGATGTGGACGCCTCGGCCCGCAGCGCCACCGTTTCGGCCGGTGAAATCGCCGTGCCGGCGGCCTTGTTGGCGGGATTGGGCACGCCGTTCAACACGCTCGACTTGCAAGGGGCGGTGCGGCTTGCGTGGACGCCTTGGCGGTTGCTCGGCGGGCGCTCGTACGGTCAACTCGTTCTGACGCTGACCAACATGAGTTCGCGCGTGTCGCTCGTCAAGCCGCTCGGCTCTTACCGCGTGGTGCTGCAAGCGCAAGGCGATTCGTCGACGATCGATTTGACGACGCTCGGCGGCTCGTCGTTGCTGCTGAGCGGACATGGCACGATCACGGCGAATTCGACCTCGTTCCACGGACAAGCGAGTGCAACCGAACAGACCAGCGAAATTCTTGCGGGGCTGCTCAATATCATCGGGCGTCCGACGGATCAGGAAGGCACCGTCGCTCTCGACTACACGCGTTAGCCGTTGACTGCTGCAGTGCGCAGCACGTTAGTCGCTTCGTACCGGGGTGCTCGCGGCCGCCGCTTGCGCCCCGCTGCCGGATACCGAGGAAGCTCGCGCGGACGGCGCCGCCACATCGCCCTGCTCCCGATCCATCCGCGCCACGCTCCAGCCGCCCCCGAGCGCCTTCACGAGGCCGACCGACGAAATCATTCGCTGGCCGGCAAGATTCGCGAGTTTTTGCTCGGCGGAAAAGGCCGTGGCCTGCGCGTTCAGTACGCTGACGTAGGCGACGGTCCCGGCCTTGTATTCATTGATGACGATAGCGAGCGCTTGCTTCGCCGAATCGACCGCTTGCCGCTGCACGATCATTTCTTGGGCCAGTATGCGCTGCGAGGCAAGTGCGTCCTCCACTTCCTGGAACGCGCCGAGCACCGTCTGGCGGTAGACGGCGACTTGCTGGTCGTACGCCGCACGGGAGGCCTCGGTTTGCGCGCGCCGTAGGCCCGCGTCGAACAGGGTCGCCGCGAGATCCGGGCCGACGCTCCAAAACCGCGACGGCAGCGTGAACAACTTCGACAACACCGAATTTTGATAGCCGCCTTGCGCCGACAGTGTCAGCGATGGGAAGTAGGCGGCGATCGCCACGCCGATCTGCTCGTTCGCCGCTGCCGTGCGGCGTTCGGCCGCCGCGATGTCGGGCCGCCGCTCGAGTAGCGCGGAGGGCACGCCGACGGGTATCGACGGCGGTTGCGCGTCGAGCGGGATGGACGGAATCGAAAAAGCCGAGGCGCTCCGGCCGACGAGCACGGCGATCGCATGCTCGTCTTGCGCGCGTGCGACGCCGTTGTCGATCGCGGCCGCTTGGGCCGACTGCCACTGCGTCTGCGCTTGGATGACGTCCGAACGTGCGACGATGCCCTGCGCATATTGGTTTTGGGTGAGCTTGAGCGCTTGCTCATCGGCGCTGACCGTATCGTCCAGCAGCTTCTGCATGGCATCGAGCGCGCGCAGTTGGAAATACGTTTGCGCGAGCGTGGCTTGCGCCGACAGGCGCGCATTCGCCAGATCGGCCGCGGCGCCCTGCTGCCCCGCTTCCTGCGCTGCGACGGTGCGGCTCAGCTTGCCCCACAAATCGGGCTCCCATGATGCGTCGAGCGACACGCTGAACGCATTGCCGATGCCGGAGCCTGCCCCGGCCGACCCGAACGAGCCGCTGCGCGAGAACGTCTGCCCCGAACGGGACGCGCTGGCGGACAGCCCCAGTGTCGGGAAATACGCCGCGCGCGCTTGCGCGACGAGCGCGCGCGCCTGCCGGTAAGCTGCCGCATATTGCGCGACCGTTTGATTGGCCGCATCGAGCTCGTCCATCAGCGACGAGAGCCGCGAGTCGTCATAGATCGACCACCAGTTGCCGCGATCGGCGTGGTCGGCGGGCTCGGCCACTTTCCAGCCGGCCGGTGTCTCCTTGTACGAGGCAGCGCTTGCCACGTCGGGCCGACGATAGTTCGGGCCCACTGCGCAACCGGTCAACAGGGCCGCCGTGACGGCGCTGGCGAGTGAGGCGGCGAGGAAATGAGTGCGATGAAGCGGCATGCCGGCGTGCGAGGTGATGGCGTTCGCCCGATGGTAGCGCAGCCGCCCCGCCCCCGTGGTTACGGCAAGTTACCGCCGCGTACGGCCGCGACCCTGGCCGTGTCCGTGTCCGTTTCCGTAGCCGTAGATTGCCCTAGAAGCGGCGCAACTTACCGGACTGAACCATGATTGCATAGAAAAATATTGACAAGGCAATCAAATATCGCGATATTGGCACCCGACGAAAAATAAGCGCTTTTGCACCTAGGCAAAGCGTTGGGTCCGCACGATCGAGAACAAGGAGAACGCGCATGGCAAATGCGGCTTCCGCCGGGGCCAGCCCGCAAGAAGCGCCCGCGCAGCTCACGGGCGGCGCGCTGGCACTGCTCACCGTCGGTCTAGCCTTCGGCACGTTCATGGAGGTGCTCGACACCTCGATCGCGAACGTGGCTGTGCCGACCATATCCGGTAGCCTCGGCGTCGCAACGAGCGACGGCACATGGGTCATTTCGTCGTACTCGGTGGCCGCGGCCATCGCCGTGCCGCTCACCGGCTGGCTCGCCCGGCGCGTGGGCGAAGTGCGCCTGTTCACGATCTCGGTGCTGGCCTTTACGATGGCGTCCGCCCTGTGCGGCCTGGCCGCGAACTTCCCCTCCTTGATCGCATTCCGGTTGTTGCAGGGGCTGGTGTCCGGGCCGATGGTGCCGCTTTCTCAGACGATTCTGATGCGCAGCTACCCGCCGGCCAAGCGCGGCTTGGCGCTCGGGTTGTGGGCGATGACGGTCATTGTCGCTCCGATCTTCGGCCCGGTCATGGGCGGCTGGATCACCGACAACTACAGTTGGCCCTGGATCTTCTACATCAACTTGCCGATCGGCCTGATCGCGGCTTCATCGTCTTATTTCTTGCTGCGGGGCCGAGAGACCAAGACGAGCAAACAACGGATCGACGCGGTGGGTCTTGCCCTGCTCGTCGTGGGCGTTTCGTGCTTGCAGATGATGCTCGATCTCGGCAAGGACCGCGATTGGTTCAGCTCGCCGTTCATCGTCACGCTCGCGCTGATCGCGGCCGTCGCGCTCGCCTTTCTGCTTGCGTGGGAAATCACCGAGAAAACGCCCGTCATCGATCTCACGCTGTTCAAGGATCGCAACTTCGGCCTTGGCGCGCTCATCATCTTTCTCGGCTACATGACGTTCTTCGGGTCGGTCGTTATCTTTCCGTTATGGCTGCAGACGGTGATGGGGTACACGGCGGGCCTGGCCGGACTCGCGACGGCTCCGGTCGGGCTGCTCGCGCTCGTGCTCTCGCCGCTCATCGGCCGCAACATGCATCGGCTCGATCTACGCATGGTCGCGAGCTTCGCCTTCGCCGTGTTCGCGATCGTCTCCGTATGGAACGGCACCTTCACGCTCGACGTGCCGTTCGGCCATGTCATCATGCCGCGGATCGTCCAGGGCATCGGCGTGGCGTGCTTCTTCGTGCCGATGACGACGATCACGCTGTCGAGCATTCCCGATGAGCGGCTCGCGAGCGCATCCGGCCTATCCAACTTCTTGCGCACGCTCGCGGGCGCGATCGGCACCGCCATCAGCACGACGTATTGGGAGAACGACGCGATCTATCACCACGCAGTGCTCTCCGAATCGGTCAGCGCCTACTCGCAAAACACGACCGTCTACCAGCACGCGCTGAACTCGCTCGGCATGGCCGGCGCCAGCGTCAGCGCACAGTTGAACGCGCTCGTCACGCAGCAGGGCTACATGATGGCGACCAACGATTTTTTCCGCATTTCCTGCGCAGCGTTCGTACTGCTCGCCGGCCTTGTCTGGATCACCAAACCCAAGCGCGGCGCCGGCGCTGCCATGGGCCATTGATGCCGGGCGCCCGAGCGGCGGCGGCCCGGCCAGACGCGGGCCGCCCCGCATGCGCTACGGTTGTGCGGTCTCAGCCCCGGTCCTGACGAACCGCTTGAAGTCGGCGGCTGCTTGCCAGGGATCGGGGTGGCAGCCGGCAACGGGGCGATCGCAGTGCGCGGCGAAACCGATCGTCGACGTACCGTCGGCATTGCGCGCTAGTGTCACTTGAAACGCCGGTGCAGCGCTGCCGCCCGTCGGGCCCGCCGTTTGAATCGCTTGGCCGGTATCGACTTGCAATGGGTAGCGGGTATGCCCGGTGATCCATTGGCGCGCGCGCTGCCACCAGAGGCCGCATTGATCCATGCGGCATACGAGCGGCTTCGTCGCGGCTTCCATCGTTTCCGGGCTGACTCGATTCGTCGCGGCGCACCCGGCGATGAGCGCACACGCAAGCAGCGATCCGATCATCTTCATGGCGAACGCCTCCTTCTTTTTTTCAAAGGTTCGACGCGCCGAGCAGGCAGACGTTCGTGGCCCGGCCTACACGCTGAAGCGATCGAGCGTGTAACGGCGATAGTCGTTGACGAATTCATCGAACGAGCCGGGAGCGTCCTGCTCTTCGAGTTCAGCCTGCTGCGCAAGCGAGCCTTCTGCCAGCGCTCGCGCGGCTTGCATCGCATCGGCATCGGGAGGCCGGGAGCGGAAGTACGCCGCATGCGCTTGGCTTTGCGCCAGGCCGAACGAAAGGAAGCTCTGACCGCGTTCGCGCATCGTGCGCAACACCCGCGCGGCGGGCGTCGCATCGGCATCGGCGAGCTTCACGCGCTGTGCCGCGACGGCGCGCACGTAGGCATCGCCGCCTTGGATGGCATCGAGCGCGCGCGCCGCAGCCTCGATCGGCTCCATGAGTTCGTCCGCCCACTCGCGCATGGCGATGGCCTGACCGTCACGCGTGAGCAACAAGCCGGGCTTGCGCCCTTCGAGCGTCACGCGGCCGAAGTTCTCATTCGCTTCGGCATACGCCGCCGGCGGCAATCCCGGCGCGTCCGACAGCGCACACACGAGTAGGTAGGCGTCGAGAAAGCGTGCCGTCTCGACGCTGATGCCGCATGGTTCGAACGGATCGATATCGAGGCAGCGCACTTCGACGTACTGCACACCGCGCGAGGCGAGCGCATGCAGCGGACGCTCGCCCGGATGCGTCACGCGTTTGGGCCGAATCGTCGAATAGAACTCGTTCTCGATTTGCAGCACGTTCGTGTTGATCTGCACCCACCGGCCATCGCGATGCGTGCCGATCGCCTCGTACGGCGGATACGGTTCGCTGACGGCGCGCGTGAGTGCATCCAGATAGCCGGGCAACGCATCGTAGTTCGGCTGAAGCGCCGCTTGCGCCGTCGTGTTCGAGTAGCCGAGATCGCTCATGCGCAAGCTCGTCGCATAGGGGCGATAGAGCGTGCTTTCGTCGAATCGATCGAGCGTGTGCGCCCGTTCGCGCAAGAAGGCTTCGTCGAGTGCCGGCGACGCACCGAACAGATACATCAACAGCCAGTTCGTGCGGCGAAAGTTGCGGATCAGCGCAAAATAGCAGGCTGATTGAAAATCGACGGCCGTGGCGTTCGTGGGGCGCTGCGCGTGGAGCAGGCGCCACGCTTCTTCGCTGAGCGAGAAGTTGTAGTGAATGCCGGCGATGCATTGCATCGTGCGCCCGTAACGCAGCGCCAGCCCATGCCGATACACATGCTTGAGCCGGCCGATATTCGACGTGCCGTATTCGGCGATGGGAATTTCGTCGTCGCTCGGCAGCCGGCCCGGCATCGAGTCGGTCCACAGCAATTCGTCGCCGAGTTGCGCATAGACCAAGCGATGCAACTCGTCGAGCCGCGCGATCACCTGCTCCGGCGTTGTCTCCGCCGGCGTAATGAGCTCGAGCAGCGCCTCGGAATAATCGGTGGTGAGTGACGGATGAGTGAGCGCGGAACCGAATGCACGCGGATGCGGCGTCATGGCGAGCGTGCCGTCGCGTTCGATGCGCAGGCTCTCCTTCTCGATGCCGCGCAGCCCGCGCGCGAGCACGCCTTGCGCCGACGGTGAAGTCAACACCGACAAACGCTGCGCGAAC
>JBQCDS010000398.1:0-6310 GCA_051961035.1 Trinickia sp.
GCGCAGGCATCGCGCATGACGGCGCGTGTCGTGTCCGACGAGGGTTGTGCGAACTGGCCGTCGCCATGACCCCGTCCGCCGCCGATCACGCAATTGCCGCGCTCGACTTGGCGCGCGTTGATGCCGCCCCCGAACACGCCGAGGTTGTGTTCGAGAAAGTGGGGCAGCGGCTCGGTGACCCACATGTTCGGGTAGATCGGCGTCATCGGGACGCCATCGCCAAAGCGCTCGGCGAGTGTTCCGCCCCACGCCCCGGCCGCATTGATGAGCCAGTCCGATTCGAATGTGTCGTCGCCCGCGCACAGCGAAAAGCGCTTGCCGTCGTAGTCGACGCGCGTCACCTCGGTGAGCTCGCGCACGTGCGCGCCTGCACGCTGCGCCGCGCGCGCGAAGGCGGGCGAAACCAGACGCGGGTTCGCATGGCCGTCGCTCGCGCAGAGCGAGCCGCCGATGGCCGCCGCGCCCAGCCAAGGATAGCGGCGCCGAAATGCGGGGCCCGACATGACTTGTAGCGGCAATCCGTGTTGCGCGGCCAGTTGCGCGTAGGCTTCGAGCCCCTCTAAGTCGGCCTCGCTGCGCGCTAGGCGCAAGTGTCCTGACGCGACGAACTCGCCATCGATCCCGATTCGTTCAACGAGCTGGTCCCAAATTCGCCGTGCGCGCATCGCGAGCGGCAACTGTTCCACGGTGCGCCCTTGGCAGCGCACCCCGCCGTAGTTGACGCCGCTCGCTTGCGCGCCGCAATAGCGCCGCTCGATCAACAACACGCGCATGCCTTGGCGCGCGAGGGCCAGCGCGCTCGATGAACCGACGAGCCCCCCGCCGACGATCGCTACGTCGAACTGCCGCGTCGATTCATTCATCGCGCGCCTCCTGCGGAACCGCCGGCACCCGCTCGTCGCTCAGCGCCGCGGCAAGCGGAATCGGCTTGATCGGGGCTTGCGCACGCAAGCGCCCCAGTGTGTCCGGGGGCAGGCGCGTTTCGGCGGCGAGCAGCGCCAATGCCGCTTCGCCGCACATGCGGCCTTGGCATCGGCCCATGCCGACGCGCGTCAATGCCTTGAGGCGATTGATTTCACGCGCCGCGCCTGACCGAATGCAGTGCCGAATCGTGCCGGCATCGACTTCTTCGCAGCGGCAAACGGTCATGGCGTCGGGCCATGCGCCGGCCTGTTCGAATGGCGCGGGAAAGGCGGCTTCCAGTGCGGCCCGAAACGTGGCGATTCGATGCAGCACACGACGATCCGCCACGGCCGATTCGACGCGAGAGGGGGTCCGCCCCGACGCGGGTTCGCACGCCAAGTCGTCGAGCACGGCGAGCGCGGCAAGGCGTCCGGCGCGCTCCGCCGCGTCGGCCCCCGCGATTCCCGCGCCGTCGCCGGCGATGTAGATCCCGCCAACCGACGTGCGTCCGGCCTCGTCTCGCTCTGGCAGCCAGCATCGATTGATCGTGTCATAGCGAAAGCGGCAGCCGGCGACGTCGGCCAACTGCGTTTCCGGGCGCAGGCCAAAGCCGAATCCGATCGCGTCGCATTCGAGCGTGCGTGGGGCGCGATCCGACGATGCCGAGTTCGCCGTTCCCGAGCGCCATGCGATGCCCGTGACACGATCTTCGCCTTGCACGCCTTCGAGGGAAACGCCGTGTTCGATTCGAATGCCGTGGGCACGCAGCCAGCCGACGAAATACAGACCTTTCGCCAGAATCGACGGTTGCGCGGCGAGCTTGGGTAACGCGGCGATTTGCTTGCCGAAAGCGTTCGTATCGAGCACCGCGAGCACCTGCGCGCCGGCTTTCGCGTATTGATAAGCGACGAGGTACAGCAGCGGGCCCGTGCCGGCGAAAACGACGCGTCGGCCGATCGCGCAGCCTTGCGATTTGAGCGCCGTCTGCGCCGCGCCCAGCGTATAGACACCGGGCAACGTCCAGCCCGGCATCGGCAGCACGCGGTCGGTCGCGCCGCTCGCGATGATCAGATGCGTGAACGGCACGTTCCGCTCGCGCATGCCGCAGAGTGTCGCAAGGTAACCGGCGCTGCGTTGTGCTTCGCGATCGGGAGCAGCCGGTGAGTCGACGGCGCTCGCCTGCGTTTCGCACGCCCATGCAAGCGTTTGGGGGCGATAGTCGAGATGAGGCAGCAGTTGCGCCATGGTTCGATGCAACGCCTGCGCCTTGCGCGCCTCGAACCCGTAAAGCTCGCGCGGGGCGCGCACGAACCCGGCTGAGCTCGGCGGCTGGCGATAGATCTGTCCGCCCCAGCGCGCGTTTTCATCGAGGACGATCGGACGGATGCCCGCGGCGACAAGCGTTTCGGCCGCGCGCACCCCTGCGGGGCCGGCACCGACGATGACGATGTTGGAGCGGTTCGCGCTCACGCTCGCTCCTCGTGCCGATGATCGGCATCGACGCGGTTCGCCGCCTTCGTCAGCAACCGCATGCCCGGTTCGATCGTCGTCGAACAGGCGCGCACTCGAGCGCCGTCCTCCGTGCCGATCCAACAATCCTGACAGGCACCGATCAAACAAAAACCCGCGCGCGGCTCGCGCGTGAAGTCCGAGACGCGCAAGCACGGACGCTGCGTGAGGATGGCCGTCAACACCGTATCGCCTTCGAGCGCACTCGTCGGCACGCCGTCGAGCGTAAAGAAGACGGGCGCGCGCTCGTTTTCGGCCAGGCGCACCCACTGCGCTTCGTTACAGGGCATGATTCGTAGTCCTAAATACCGATTCGGGCGGTGCCGTCAGTGCTGGCCGATGAGAATGCGATTCAGGCCGTAGGCGCGATCGAGCATCAACATCGCGGTGGCCGTGATGACGATGACGAGGGTCGATACGGAGGCCATCATCGGATCGATCGATTCCGTCGCGTACATGTACATGCGAACCGGCAGCGTGACCGTTTGCGGCGATGTAACGAAGATCGACATCGTCAGTTCGTCGAAGCTGTTGATGAACGCGAGCAGCCATCCGCCCGTGATGCCCGGAACGATCATCGGCAGCGTAATGCGTCGAAACGTCGTCCAGGCGTCGGCTCCGAGCGATTGCGCGGCATGCTCGACGCTGCGGTCGAGCCCGGTCGCGGCGGCCAGCACGAGCCGCAGAACGAAGGGCGTGATCATCACGGTGTGGGCGAGCACGAGCCACGCGAACGAACCGGTGGCGTTGATCATCGCAAAGAAGCGCAGCAGGGCGATGCCGAGCACGAGCCCGGGAATGACGAGCGGCGAGAGCAGCAGAGCGTTCAAAAAGTCGCGCCCCGGGAATTTCGCTCGGGCGATCGCGAGCCCCGCGGGTAACGCAACGGCGAGCGAAAGCGTGGCCGAAATGAACGCGAGCTTGACGCTCGTGAGAAAGGCCGAGATGAAATCGGGGTAGTTCAGGATCGCGCGGAACCAGCGCAGAGACAAACCGTGAGTCGGCAGCGTCAGCGTTTCGTCGGGCGTGAAAGCCACGAGCACGATGATGACGAGCGGCGCCAGCACGAACGCGATGACGAGCGTATGAAAGGCGAGGGCGAGGGATCCATTGCGTCGCATGTCGATCTCCGATCGGATCAGCCCATGCTGCGGCCGTAACGGCGCTCGAGCAGGCGGGAGTAGGTGAGCATGATGACGAGGTTGGCGGCGAGCAGCAGCAGCGCGATCGTCGCGCCGAGCGGCCAGTTCAGCGAACTGAGGAATTCGTCGTACACGGCGGTGGCGGCGACCTTCAAACGGCGTCCGCCAAGCAGGCCCGGAATCGCGAACGCGCTGGCCGACAGCCCGAACACCATCAAGCTGCCGGAGAGCACGCCCGGCATGATTTGAGGCAGCACGACGCGGCGCAGCGTCGTTGCGGGCGATGCCATCAGCGAAAGCGCGGCTTGTTCCGTCTGCGGATCGAGCTTTTGCAACGCAGTCCACACGGGAATCACCATGAACGGCAGCATGACGTGCACGAGTGCGATGACGATCGCAAACGTCGTGTACTCGAGCTTGTAGGGGCCGAGCCCCAACACGCCGAGCGCTTGATTGACGACGCCGGCAGGGCCGAGCAGCATGCTCCAGCCGAACGCGCGCACGACGACGGACACCAGCAGCGGCGCGAGGATCACTAGCAGAAACGACGAACGCCACGGGTCGCGCATCTTCGACAGCACATACGCTTCGGGCGCCCCGATCGCGGCGCACAGTACCGTGGTGAGCGCGGCAATGCCGAACGTGCGAAGGAAAATCGTCTGGTAGTAGGGCGAGGTCAATACGTTGACGTAATTGCCGAACTGGAACGCCGCGATGGAGCCGATCGAGGGATCGAACCGATAGAACGTCAGCACGAACGTCATGGCGAGCGGCACGAGCACGAGCGTCGCGAACAGCACGAACGCGGGTAGACATAGCAGCCACATCGGCGCATAGGCGCGCCAAGGCGGGCGGACGGCCGTGCTCATCCGATCCGGGCCGGCCGCGCGCGCGGTGCCGGCTTCGAGCGTTGCGTTAGCCATGTCGTGCGTCCCTCGAGACGAAGCGCACCGCTTCGCGTTTCCAATCGATGCCGACCGCCTCGCCTTCGGCGATCGGCTCGTCGCCTTCGTTTTGGCAGCACACCAGCACTTCGCCGAGCCGGCAATCGACGCGGTAGAGCCATTGGCTACCGAGGAAGAAGCGGCTTGTCACCGTCGCCGGCACGCGGCCGGAGCCCGATGTATCGAGGCGCACTTTCTCGGGGCGAATGCAGACCGTGACGGCATCGCCGACATTCGGTGTATCGCTCGGCCGCGCATGCGGGGCATGGCCCACTTCGATTCGGTCGGCGCCCACGTCCACGTGCACGCCGGTGCCATCGTGCGCGACGACGGTGCCGGAAAACAGATTCGCCTTGCCGATGAACTCGGAGACGAAGCGATTCTCGGGACGTTCATACGCGCGATAAGGCGTATCGACTTGCGTGATGCGGCCCGCTTCCATGACGACAACGCGGTCGCTAATCGACAGCGCTTCCGATTGATCGTGCGTGACCATGATCGTCGTCGTGCCGATGCGGCGTTGGATCGCTCTCAGTTCGAACTGCATCTCCTCACGCAATTTGGCGTCGAGATTCGACATCGGTTCGTCGAGCAGCAGCACCGGCGGAGCGATCACAATCGCACGCGCGAGTGCGACGCGCTGACGCTGACCGCCCGAGAGCTCGCGTGGAAAGCGATCGGCTAGCGTGTCGAGGCGCACGAGCGAGAGCGCCTCGCGCACGCGCGCGTCGCTGTCGGCCTTGCCGACCCGGCGCATTTCCAACCCGAAGCGCACGTTTTGCGCGACGGTCATGTGCGGGAACAGCGCATAGCTTTGGAAGACGATGCCGAGGCCCCGCTGATTCGGCTTCATATCCGTGATGTCGCGACCGTCGAGTACGATGCGCCCGCTCGTCGCCTGCACGAACCCGGCGATCATCTGCAGCGTGGTGGTTTTGCCGCAGCCGGACGGGCCGAGCAGCGAGACGAACTCGCCTTGTTCCACCGATAAGTTCAACTCGGCGACCGCATGCAAATTGCCGAACGACTTCGAGACGTCGGCCAGCGTGAGGAACGACATGATTCGGCTCCCTATGGGCTATACCCTCGTTGGCGCGGCCGGGCATCGGGGCGCGTCGGGGCAACAGGCACGGCCGATTCTGTCCAGCCATATAAGTCGAGTCAATTTCAAATTCCGTTCAGCGATACAAAAATTGGAAAAATTCCGCTGAATGGAACAGAAAGGCACGCAGGGTGACAAGAGTTTTCATCTCGCGTAGTGAGGGTTTCCCCTTGGTATCGCGCTAGCAGCGGCGAAAGCGCGCGAAAGCTGCGATACTGCGCGGACGAACGAGGTGTCGAAAAGTATTCCATTCAACGAAATGAACCGTACCCATCGTCCGGAGGACGCCCCATGAGCCGCGAGGCGACGCAAAACGACGAGCCGAAGGCCGGCGACGAAAGCGGCGACGCACCCGGGACCGGCATGCTCCCACGGGCGTTCGCCCTCGTTCGCGCGCTCGCTTCGCTACAAGCGAGCGGGGCGCGCGTCACGCAACTCGCGAAGGCGGTGGGGCTCACGCAGGGCACGACGCACCGCATCTTGCGCGCACTGATTGCCGAGGGCATGGTGGAGCAGGACGAAGGCTCGAAGCTTTATCGGCTCGGTGTCGACTTTTTCGCGCTCGCCGCGCAAGCAGGCAATCCCGGCGGTATGCGCGCGCTATGTCGCCCGGCATTGCTGCGGCTTTGCGCGAGCCTTGGCGAAACGATCTTTCTGCTTGCCAAAAGCGGCTTCGATGCCGTGTGCCTCGATCTGTGCGAGGGGCCGTT
>JBQCDS010000399.1:0-3029 GCA_051961035.1 Trinickia sp.
ATCGTCACGGCCGAGCCCAACTGATCCGCCGCCCGGCCGGCGACGGCCCGTCCCCGCACCCGCCCCAATAGCGCGGTAATGAGAAGTTCTTGTGACTGTCATGTGGCAGTCACGGACGCATGGCGCAATGAGCGCCATGTCCAACTCGACGCGAGAAGCCATGGACCGCCCGTCGTCCGCGACTTCCCTTCTCAGGCAACTCGGCGCAAGCGTCGAACCTGTCCCCTTTCAAGCCGGCCCGCCCGGCGGCGGCCCCGCGCTACCGTCGGACTCGCAAGCCAACGACGCGCCCGGCCACCACCACGACGACGGCGTCGGCGATCCGCTGCGCTACCGCACGATCTGGCTATCGGACATCCACCTTGGATCGAGCGGTTGCCAGGCGCCGTACCTGCTCGACTTCCTGCGCCACAACGAGTCGGAGTATCTCTATCTCGTCGGCGACATCATCGACGGCTGGCAGTTGAAAAAGGGCTGGTACTGGCCGCAAGCGCACAACGACGTCGTACAGAAGATTCTGCGCAAGGCGCGTAAGGGTACGCAGGTCATCTACATCCCGGGGAACCACGACGAGGGCGCGCGCCAGTTCTGCGATCTCGCGTTCGGCGACATTCGCGTGCGCGGCGAGGCGTTTCATACGACGCTCGCCGGCAAGCGGCTGTGGATCGTTCACGGCGATCTGTTCGACGGCGTGATTCAGCACGCGAAGTGGCTCGCTTATCTCGGCGACACGGCCTACACCGCGATCCTTGTGCTGAACCGCTGGTTCAACCGGGTGCGCGGCCGGTTCGGGCTGCACTACTGGTCGCTCTCGCAATATCTGAAGCATCAGGTCAAGAACGCCGTGAACTTCATCTCGTCGTTCGAACACGTGATGATCGACGAGGCACGGCGCCGCGGCTGCGACGGCGTAGTGTGCGGCCACATCCACAAGGCCGAGATCCGCGATGTCGACGGCCTGCTCTACTGCAACGACGGCGACTGGGTCGAGAGTTTATCGGCGCTCGTCGAAACGCTCGACGGGGAACTCAAGGTGGTCTACTGGACCGTCATGCGCTCGCCGGCGGCCACGCCGCGCAAAACGAAAGCCACCGCCTAACCGCTTCGAGAACCGGACCTGACCGCATGAAAATCATGATCGTCACCGACGCCTGGGAACCGCAAGTGAACGGCGTCGTTCGCACGCTGAAGAACACCACACGCGAGCTGACGGCGCTCGGCCATCGCGTCGAGCTGCTCACGCCGCTGGAATTTCGTACGATCCCTTGCCCGACCTATCCCGAGATTCGTCTCTCGCTTCTGCCGCGCCGGCGCGTGCAAGCGCGCATCGCCGAGTACGCGCCCGACGCGCTGCACATCGCCACCGAGGGGCCGCTCGGACTCGCCGCGCGCGCCTACGCGCTGCGCCGGGGCCTGCCGTTCACGACCGCCTACCACACCCGCTTTCCCGAGTATGTACAGGCGCGCTTCGGCGTGCCGACTTCGGCCACCTATCGCTTCTTGCGCTGGTTCCACGGCCCCTCGCTGGCCGTCATGGCACCGACGCCCGTCGTCAAGCACGATCTCGAGCAAAACGGCTTCGACAACGTCGTGCTATGGACCCGCGGCGTCGATCTCGAGATCTTCCATCCGATGGATTCGAAGGTGCTCAATACGGCGCGGCCCATCTTTCTGTATGTCGGGCGGGTCGCCATCGAAAAGAACGTCGAGGCTTTTCTGAAGCTCGATTTGCCGGGTTCGAAGTGGGTCGCCGGCGAAGGGCCCGCGCTCGCCGAACTCAAATCGCGCTATCCGACGGTCAATTACCTCGGAGTACTCAGTCAAACCGAATTGGCGAAAGTTTACGCGGCCGCCGATGTCTTCGTTTTTCCTAGCCGCACCGATACCTTCGGCCTGGTACTGCTCGAGGCGCTCGCCTGCGGCACGCCCGTCGCGGCCTACCCCGTCACGGGCCCCATCGACGTGCTCGGCGGCGGCAACGCGGGTGCCATGAACGACGATTTGCGCGAGGCGTGCCTCGACGCGCTCAAAATCGATCGCGGGCACGCCCGTGCCTGGGCCGAGCGCTTTTCGTGGCAAGCGGCTTCGATGCAATTCGCCGCCCACCTGAAGCCACTGGCACGCGAGGACACACGAGAGGAAAACGCCGCCGCATGAAACGCGATGAACCGCTCGCGCAAGGCGAGCATGCCGAGGTCGATGCCGACGCGCGCGAGCGCGAGGCTCACGAGCCGCTTTCGCCCGACGACCGGCTCGCGCCGCTGCCGTTCAACCCGTACAAGGGCAACCGTGGCTTCGCGCGCGCCTGGCATGCGCTGAAGAACTCGATCGCGGGCTTTCGCGTCGCCATTCGAGAGGAGAGCGCATTTCGCCAGGAATTGACGCTCGCCGCGATCCTCGTCCCGTGCGGCGCGCTCGTGCCCGTCGATGCGGTCTCGCATGTGCTCTTGATCGGCTCGGTGCTGCTCGTGCTGATCGTGGAACTCTTGAACTCGAGCGTCGAAGCCGCGATCGACCGCATCTCGCTCGAACGCCACGAGCTATCGCGCCGCGCGAAGGATCTGGGCAGCGCGGCCGTCACCGTCGCGCTCGCCGCCTGCTTGCTCACGTGGGCGCTCATCGTGGGCCCCGTGCTCACGCACTGGCTCGGCCGGTAGGCCGCTTCGCGAAAACCTGTCCCAAAAATCGTGGAACAGAACGACCGGTTTATAATCGCCCGACGCAGTGCCACAGATACCAACCTAGCCGGGTGCATCCACGCAGCGTCGCGCGAACGCCGCGCGTGCCCGGCAGCACAGGGCCGGACGACATGGAAGCCAAAACTCCCCGCCGCACCCGCGAACGGATCCTCGAGTTGTCGTTGAAATTATTCAACGAGATCGGCGAGCCGAACGTCACTACCACGACGATCGCGGAGGAAATGGAGATCAGCCCAGGCAATCTCTACTACCATTTCCGCAACAAAGACGACATCATCAACAGCATCTTTGCGCAGTTCGAGCAGGCGATCGAGAAGCGGCTTCGTTTTC
>JBQCDS010000400.1:0-7369 GCA_051961035.1 Trinickia sp.
GCACGATGCCGTTAAGCAGGGGCGTCTTAACGCTGTCCTTGACTGGCTCGAGCTGCTGCCGGAATCGGAGCTTGATCGCCGGCCGCGTTTGCGGCTCGCCGCCGCTTGGGCGCTCGCGCTCGGCGAGCGTCATCACGAAGCCGAAAAGCAAGTCGACCGCATTCAGGCTCAGCAGGGAGGGGATGGGGAGTTGCGCTACGAGTGTGCGTTGATCCTGAGCGCCGCAGCCTATTACGCAGATGAAATCGACCGATTCGTCGAGATCTTCTCGCCTTGGGTGAACGAGCCCCCCGGCAGCGCTTCGTGGCTTGCCCAGGCACATGCTAACCGCCTCGCGGCGTGCTCCATTGCATTCGGCGAGCCGGCGCAGGCCCGCCGTCAACTGCAACGGGTGCCACGGGGCGAGATCGGAAAGGGCGTGGGCTTTCTTGCGCGATGGGGCGACCATATCGCGGCTCTGAGCTATCTGTGGGAGGGGCAAATCCGTTTAGCGGGCGGCATTCTCCTGCCGGCGCTGACCAGCGCCGACGCCGATCTGGGCAGGCGTCATCCGCTTGCTTGCATGTTCGCCGCGATGGCGGCGCTGCATGCTTATGAAACCGGCGACGCCGATCAGGCCGCCGCGCTGCTGGCCAATCGGCTCGACGTGCTGGAACGCAGTGGGACGCCCGAGACGGTGGCAATCGCCTACGTCACGGCTGCGCGTGTCGCCGCGGCTCGTGGGCATGAGCATCGCGCCATCGATGTGTTGGAGGCGCTCTATGCGCTGGGCGCCATGCGGGTTCTGCCGCGCCTTTCCATCATGAGCCTTGCGGAGCAAATCCGGCTGCATGCGGGGTGTTACCGGCGCGAGACGTGCGAGGCGTTGATGCATCGACTCGACAGCTTGGTCGAGCAGGAGGCACCCCGGCACGGTCCACTTTGGCGGCGCTCGGTGGCGCTGCCGGTCGTGCTGTCGCGCGCGCGTACGGCGATGGCTTCGCAGCATTGGTCGTTGGCACTCGAGGCAATGGATGAGGCGGGAGAGTTGGCCGCCGCGATGCCGCTTGGCCGCCATCGCATCGAGATCATGGCGTTGCGCGCTCTTGCGCTGGATCGGACCGGAGATGCGGGGCGCGCATTGTTGCTGGAGGCGATGAATCTCGCGCAGGCAAGAGGTCTTACGCGAACGCTCCTCGAAGCACACCCCGCGCTGTCCGACTGGAGTGAACGAATCGCGCCGGAGAAGGGTAGCGCTGGGTATCCGGCGTATGGCGCTCCACCACCGCCCGCCACACGCCCCGTGCCGCCGCGCACCGCGAACGGCCCCCGCGCGGTGCCGACCGTGGTGTTGACGCCGAAGGAACGCGTGATTCTCGAATTGCTCGCTCGCAATTTCTCGAACAAGGAGATCGCCGTCGCTGCCGCTATTGGCGAGGGGACCGTGAAATGGCACTTGAAGAACCTGTTCGGCAAGCTCGATGCCAGCTCGCGCAAGCACGCGGTGCGTAGAGCGTTGATCCTGGGCCTACTCGAGGGCGCCTAACGCAAGTGCCATTTTCAGCGTCCCCTCCCGCCGTGGGAGGGGAAAGCGGTGCATGGCGTGACTATGCTGCATCTCATAGGTGCGCCACGAAGGTGCACCGATGACATTCAAGTAGGGAACCCTATGCAGCATGAGAACCCCGTACCCGAGCCTCTGGTCACGCCGGCTCCGTCGGCCTACGACTATCCGCTGCTGATCAAGCAATTGCTCGTCAACGCCCTCGCCGTCAGCGCGAGTCAGCACATCACGTATCGCGGCAAATCGCGATATTCGTATGCCGATTTACGCCGGCGCATCGGTCGGTTGGCAAGCCTTCTCTCGTCGTCGGGCGTGACGCGCGGGACAACCGTCGCGGTAATGGACTGGGACAGTCATCGGTATCTCGAGAGCTATTTCGCGGTCCCGATGATGGGTGCCACGCTCTTTACCGTCAACATGCGCATTGCTCCGAATCAGATTGCTTACACGCTGAACGACTCGGGGGCGCAGGTGCTGATCGCCAATGCGGAGTTCTTGCCTCTGCTCGAGAGAATATGGGGAGCGTTGGCACGTCCCCCATTGTTGATCCTCGCCGACGATGACGGCGGCTCAGCCGAGCGTGCGTCATCGCTGCCGATTGCTTGCGAATACGAGCGCGGCTTGTCCACGGCATTGTCGGACTTCGTTTTCGACGATTTCGACGAGCGCACGCGCGCGGTGCTCTTCTACACGACCGGCACGACAGGCGACCCAAAGGGCGTGACGTACAGCCACCGGCAAGTCGTTCTGCACGCGCTAGCCACGGCCGCTACGCTTGCTTCGCCGCGCGAAGGGCAGCGCCTGCATCGCGAGGACGTCTATATGCCGATCACGCCCATGTTTCATGTGCTCGCGTGGGGCATGCCCTACATCGCGGTGATGCTGGGGCTGAAAATCGTGCTGCCGGGCCGCTACGAGCCCGACGTTCTGCTGCGACTGCGGCGAACCGAGCAGGTCACGTTCTCGCACTGCGTACCGACGATTCTCCAAATGCTGCTCGATAGCGATCCAAGCGACGATCAGAATCTTTCCGGTTGGAAGATGGTGATAGGCGGATCGGCTTTGTCGCCGGGCTTGTGCCGGGCAGCACTTGCCCGCGGCATCGACGTCTTCGCGGGCTATGGGATGTCGGAAACCGGGCCGATCGTTGCCCTTTCGCAGTTCCCGCCCGGCGCGGCGCGTACGAATGCCGGCGAGAGCGTGCACAAGCGTTGCATGGCGGGGCGCCCCGTGCCCATGGTCGATCTGCGCATCGTGGACGCCGACATGCACGATGTGCCTCGCGATGGTAGGACGCAAGGCGAGGTGGTCCTTCGTGCTCCGTTTCTGACGCTCGGCTATCACGGCAAGCCCGAGGCATCGGAGGCGTTGTGGGCGGGCGGCTATCTTCACACACAAGACGTCGGGGTCATGCACCCGGACGGCTACGTGCAAATCGTCGATCGGATGAAGGACGTGATCAAGACCGGTGGCGAATGGATCTCGTCGATCGAAATCGAGACGCTCATCAACGAGATGCCGGGCGTGCAGGAAAGTGCCGTGATCGGCGTCAAGGACGAACGATGGGGCGAGCGCCCGATGGCGCTCGTCGTGCTTCGGCCTGGTTCCCCGGTGACGGTTGCCCATATCCGAGAACACCTTGTCTCGCTCGTGCAGGCAAACCGTATCAGCCGCTACGCCGTCCCCGAGGCGACGCGCATCGTCTTCCTCGGGGAAATGCCGAAGACGAGCGTCGGCAAGCTCGATAAGAAGCGATTGCGCGAATGGATCGGTTGAAATTCACGCAGACAGGCGTTGAATCGAAAAACGGTTTGAACCGATATCCGAAGGAGGAGACATCCATGAAAAAGCGATTCGCCGCGACGGCGGCATGCGCGGCGTTTGCGGCATTCGCCGGCTCCGCGCACGCGCAATCTTCCGTCACGCTGTACGGCGTCATCGATTCGGGGCTCTTATATCAGAGCACCTCGGGGCCGGCAATCGTTGGTCTGAGGTCCACGCCGGGGCACGTGTTCGCCATTAAGGACGGCGGCATCTATGCGAGCGGATGGGGCATCAAGGGAAGTGAAGACCTCGGCAACGGCTACAGGGTCAACTTCAAGTTGCAGGAGTCTTTCAATAGCAGTAACGGTGGCTTCCAGCTCAGCGATACGCCGGGCGTAGGCGCGGCATTTAGCCAGTACGCGATGATCGGCGTATCGGGCCCGTTCGGCAGTTTCGACGCGGGACGTCAAATCGTGCCGATGATTTGGGCCATGGCCGATACCGATGTGAGGCACGCGCAGTACTTCGGCAGCATTCTGACGGCCTGGATCGGCATGAACCAAGCCGCGGGTTGGGTACCTACCAGCACGAACGCGCCGATCGGGGCGCTCTATGACAGCAATGCGCTGGTCTATCATTCCCCAAGCTTCCATGGAGCGACGTTCGAACTCGAGTACGCGCCGGGCGGTGTCGCGGGCCAGGCGCAGGGGGGGACGCGCGAGTCGGCCGTGCTCAGATATGTGTATGGCGGGTTGCATCTGGCCGCCGTCTATTACAACGGGCACGATACGAATCCTTTTCCGGCGACGTACCCGAGCACGCCCGCCATCCCTGCGACGGGGAACGACAACAATCGCTTCTACTATCTCGGCGCGCTCTATACGGTCAAAGGCTTCACGATGTCCGCATCGTATTCGCTCGGGAAGAATCCTTCGAACACGGGTCGAGCCAATCTAGATCTCTGGTCGGCCGGGCTCGGCTACCGGTTCTCGCCCGCTTTTGAAATCACATCGGGACTCTATTACCTCCGAAGCAAAGCACAGGCGTTCCCGGGGCACTCAACCGAAGTCTCGCTCGCGGCCGACTACAGCATTTCCAAGCAGACGACACTCTATGCTGAGGTCGGGCATGTAGCCAACAGCGGAATCATGAATCAAATGATCGTGTATGGCTCGTTCGTCGCGCCTAACTCCAGCACCACCGCAGCGATGGTGGGCATTCGTCACTCGTTTTGACGTGATGCCCCGGGCTTTATGACCTCTTCATGTCCGGTGAGGGGGAAAACCCTAGTTCGACACGAGGTGACTCACAAGCGTTCGGCCAGCGCGGCGCTTGGGTTCTGGAACAGTCGCCTCGTTAGGAAGACGCCATGCTGACAACCTGTCGCTTTGGCACACCTATGCCATTACAGGTGGGGCGTCCATCCCATTGCCATGTGCGGATGATGCCTATATGCCTGGCAAGGGCGAACTGATACCAAAGTGCTATAGGAAACGCGCGCGGAGCGAGACAGAATGGTGACGTCTGTAATCGTTAACATTCACGGAGACGATCTTCCAAGTTGCGGCCCCTGCAACCTCCTAGCGTCCGCTGTGGCTTGCGCAAAGGGAGTGGCAACGGGTGTTGCGGGCAAGCTCGATGTCGCGGGAATCAGCGAAGCTGCGACGGACATAATAAGCAATACGTTCTAGCGTTCGATCTGTGCCAATGCGCTGAGCTAGTCAGTCATCGCCATTCATCCGAGCAGGACTGCGCTGCCCCCCCGGCGATTCTGTCGCCTCTCGATCCAAATTAACTTTTCGGTCACAGCATGCACATCGGAGTTCCAGCCGAGACGCGCCCGTACGAAACGCGCGTCGCCGCTACGCCCGAGACGGTGAACCAATACGTCAGGCAGGGGCATCGCGTGACTGTTCAGCGCGGCGCAGGCGTTGCCGCGAGGTTGACCGATGAGGCGTTTTCCGCCGCCGGTGCGCAGCTTGGCGAGGCGGCGGCCGCTTTGAACGCCGACATCGTTCTGAAAGTTCAGTCGCCCACTGAAGCTGAACTGCGGCAGATGAAGCGTGAGGCGGTACTGATCGGCATGCTCGATCCCTTCAACGATGGCAACCGGACACGTTTGGCAGAAGCGGGCGTGGTCGCTTTCGCGCTCGAAACCGTGCCACGTACGACGCGAGCGCATAGCGTGGACGTGTTGTCCTCGCAGGCGAGCATCGCCGGCTATAAAGCCGTGCTGATTGCAGCGGATTTATTTCCGCGCTTCATGCCGATGCTGGTGACGGCCGCCGGCACCGTCAAAGCCGCACGCGTGCTGGTACTTGGCGCGGGCGTCGCGGGGCTGCACGCCATTGCGACCGCCAAGCGCCTAGGTGCCGTCGTCGAGGCATCTGACGTTCGCCCGGCCACCAAGCAGCAGATTGAATCGCTCGGTGCGAAGTTCGTTGACGTACCGCTTGCATTACATGAGCGCGCGAGGGCGGCCGACATCGTCATCACCACAGCGCTGACCCCGGGCCGCGACGCGCCGATGCTGCTCTCGGCGAAGACCGTGCAGGCGATGCGCCCGGGCTCGGTCATCGTCGATTTGGCAGCGGGGCGCGGGGCCGAACTGCCCGGGTTGCGCGGCATGCGCGGCGGCAACTGCCCACTGACCGAACCCGACAAGGTGATGATTAAGCACGGTGTGACGATCGTCGGACACACGAATCTGCCGGCAATGGTCCCAGCCGAGGCTTCCTCGCTCTATGCGCGCAACCTGTTCGACTTCTTAAAGCTGATCGTCACGAGGGAAGGCACGCTCGATATCGATCTAAATGACGAAATCGTGGCGGCGACGTTGCTGGCCGGCGATGGCGCCATCGGACGGAAAGCGGCGTAGGAATCCGCCGCCCGTTCGGCGAGCGTCAGAACGTTTAGTCCATAAGAGGCGAATCAATCCGCTCGGGCGGCGAGACGCGCGCGTCAATCATTCTGTCGAAGCTTCCGACGCAGTGGCCTTTGCAGCGGCTGCCTCTCAGACCATAGAAGCGCGTTGAAGTCGGTTTCCCACGGCCTTGACCGCTTCTCCGTCCTCCACGCGATTTCGCCCGAGCGTCTTGGCTTGATATAACGCTGCGTCGGCATTAGCCAGCAACGCCTCCGGCAACACATGGGGGGCGTGCGCATGACTCGACGCATGACCGATAGAGACGGTGACGCAGGCCGCGCCTGTTTGGGGCCCCGCGATGCCCATATCCGCGACCGCTCTTCTGAGTCTTTCAGCCGTCGCCAGGCCGGTGAGCGTGTCGCAGCTCGGCAACACGACGACGAACTCCTCACCGCCGTAGCGCGAGACAAAATCCCCTGGATGCCTCAAACCCTGGTTGAGCGTTTGCGCGATCCGGCGCAGACACGCATCGCCGGCGAGATGCCCGAATGCGTCGTTGTAGGTCTTGAAGAGATCGACATCGACGAGCAGGATGGCGAGTGGGCGCCCCGACGCGGTCGCCTGAGCCAATTCGCGCGGATAACGCTCGTCGAAATACGCGCGATTGAATACGCCGGTCAGGCCGTCGCGCACGGAAAACTCTTGCAGCGCGCGATGCGCGTCCGCGAGCTTCGAATAGATGCGGCTCGTCTCGTACATCAGCATGCCCAATAATGCGCTGGCCGATATCATCGATGCGATGCGCGCGGCGTACCACCCCACGCTGTATCGCGCGCCGGCGCCCAGCGTCAACGCCACATCGACAAGCCCCGCGAAGAGGGCAACCGCGAGCCAGAGTTCCGTCAGCGTGCGCAGCCGCGTCACGCCCACATGAGTGCCAAGCGCCAGTAAGCACATGCCGGCTACTGTCAGCGTGGCCGGGTTCATGGACAAATACCGATAGGATCCGGTACTTGCCACGAGGCTCGGCAGCATCGCACGGCAGGCGATGGCTGTCCGGCAGAGCACGACGCATAGCGCGACGGCGCCTCCGATCGTGAGTACACCATACGACCAACGTCTCTCGCGATCTTCGACGAGCGAGCGCGTTCGTATGGCCAGTGCAAGGCTAATGAAGAGCGCGAATCCGCCGCGCC